>NZ_BAABJI010000004.1:0-300000 GCF_039543225.1 Mucilaginibacter defluvii | reverse complement strand
GTTTTAGCAGGGCTATCAGTTCCGCACGTTTTTCAGGCGTATCAGCCAGGTGGTATTGATGCTCGGTATTAGTTATATTTTTGGCGATTACCGGGGTTTCCGGCTCTTTAATATTGGTAACATCAACGGTAAGGCTGGTGTAACCGCCGTTAACCGGGTTGCCAAACAAATCGGTTTGTACCGACGCGGCTTTTAGCTCGGTAATGCTGTATTCCTCGCCAAACACACGTTTGCCCAAGGTGCGGAATTCCAGTTCGGCAAACAAAGGCTCCAGCAAGTCGCGGCTTGGGGCGCATATTTCCAGCCCTTCCTCATCCAGTTCAACCGGGGCGTTCAGCATTATGGTAGCCAGCTTTTTGGAGAGCAGGCCCTGCTCGGCATAGGTTTCAACGTTCTCTTTCAGCTTGCCTTTCAGTTCATGACTGTTGGCAATAATATTTTCAACAGAGCCATAAGTTTTTATGAGTGATTTAGCCGTTTTTTCGCCCACACCAGGGATACCAGGAATATTATCCACCGCATCGCCCCAAAGGCCGAGTATATCTATTACCTGTTCAACACGCTCTACTTCCCATTTGGCCAGCACTTCCTTTACGCCCAGTATCTCCATATCGTTACCCATGCGTGCAGGTTTGTAAATAAAGATGTTTTCGCTAACCAGTTGGGCAAAATCCTTATCGGGCGTCATGCAGTATACCTGGTAGCCTCGTTGCTCGGCTTTTTTAGCCAGTGTGCCTATAATATCATCAGCCTCATAGCCATCCGATGTGATGACTGGGATATTAAAGCCCAATATTACTTTAATTACATAAGGCAGCGCCTTTGAAAGATCCTCGGGCATGGCCTCACGGTGCGCCTTGTATGCTTCAAATTCAGTATGACGTTCGGTGGGTGCGTCAGTATCAAATACCACGGCCATGTGGGTTGGCTTTTCTTTACGCAATACATCAAGCAGGGTGTTGGTGAAACCCATCACGGCAGATGTATTCATGCCACCCGAAGTAAACCTTGGGTTTTTACTTAACGCAAAGTGGGCGCGGTAAATAAGCGCCATGCCATCCAATAAAAAAAGTTTTTTCATAAATATGATTTCACTGATTCAGGGTGATTTCACCGATCGCTTCAAAAGTACAATATTTTACTCACCCTGTCATCGCTGCGCTTGACGTCCCTCTCTGCGCAAGCGCAAATAGGGAGTGGATTAACATTGATTTACTACTTTTTCTGGTTACTGATTACTAACACTATCACCTACTTGAAATCGCAGCTCAGCACATGATCATTCACCATACCGGTGGCCTGCATAAACGCGTAGCAAATAGTGGTTCCAAAAAATTTAAAGCCGCGCTTTTTCATGTCCTTGCTTATCGCGTCGCTTTCGGGCGTACTTACCGGGATGCCGCTTTGTGGTGGCTTATTAATAGCCTTGCCACCGGGCATAAAGCTGTACAGGTATTTATCAAACGAGCCGAACTCTTTTTGTATATCTATAAACAAACGGGCATTGGTAATGGCCGTTGTAATTTTTAAGCGGTTGCGGATTATGCCTTCGTCAGTCAGCAAGCGACTAACATCATCATCAGTAAAGGCAGCTACTTTTTTCACATCAAAGTTGGCGAATGCCTTGCGGTAGTTTTCGCGGCGGCGCAGTATGGTGATCCAGCTTAGTCCTGCCTGTGCCGATTCTAACAGCAGGAACTCGAAGAATATCTTATCATCATGCACCTCTTTACCCCATTCTTCATCGTGATATTTAATATACAGTTCATCGGTGCCGGGCCAGGCGCAGCGGTGGGGTTGTTTGCTCATTGTATCAAAGGTTTGTGAGCGGTAAATATATCTATTTTGCTAATTAATTTAGCTTGTATTAATGAAAATTACCGAAATGTATCAACACCCCGGCCGGGTCTAACACCATACATTCCTGTCCCCATTGCTCGTGGCGAAGGGGTACCAGTTTTACACCGGGATATTTATTTTCCAGGTCAAGGCCTTGCAGATGTTCAAACCATTCTGCGGCGCTTTTTACCTCGAAAAATGTCATGGTGTTCTCTACCCATTCCTTGGCGTAATAATCCTGCAGGTAAAAGGCGAGGCCGTTCAGTTGCAGTAACGACATTTTTGCGTCGATGCTGTGCTCCTCAAAACCCAGTTCGCGGTAAAATGCTTTTGATTGCTCAAAATCTTTTGCGCCTATAAAAGGCCTTATTGAAACTGTTGCGGGTGCCATAGGTGATGTTTTAGATTATAATTAACGTACTAAACGCCCTTTCCAGGCGTATTTGCGGGTGTTGCCCATCAACCCCACGTAAACAAAGTACAATATATGTATTGGCGATAGCAATAGCAACAAGCCCACCAATGCCGGCCGTTTCCAAAATGAGGTGATGGGCAACAGGAACACTGTTTCAAACGCATATTTTAATGCGAACTGCACGCAAAACAACTTAAAAAAGTATATATCATAAAACCCCAGCAGTGCATTGGCCAGCAGCGATACGTTGAACAGCCAGATACATACGGCCATGGCGACGATCTTTTTATCCTTATACCGCGTTGATTTAGAGGCCCAGCGGCGGCGCTGCTGTAAAAAATCTTCAAGCGTTGGTTTGGCGTGGGTATAAACAATGGCATCCTGGTTTTTCAAAAAACCTATCCTGCCGGGATAAACCTCGGCCACTTTTTGCAGCAGCAGTTCATCATCACCGGATGCCAGGTCGTCAATACCTTTAAAGCCGCCTACTTCATAAAATACATCCTTACGATAAGCAAAGTTAGCGCCGTTACAGGTTGAAGCCCTGCCGTTGCCGATAAATGCCGCGCCGATACCGATCAGGTAGGAAAACTCTAGCGTTTGCAACAGTTCGAACAGTGATTTTTCCTGGAAATAGGTAACCGGCGATGAGATCATGACCGGATTTTCTGTTTCGTAGTACGATACTACCGACGACAGCCATTTGTTACCCATTCGGCAATCGGCATCCGTGGCTACCATCAGCTCACCGGTGGATAGGGCGATGGCCTCAGCAATGGCGGCTTTTTTATAGGAGTTGAGCGCTTCGCCCGCGCGCATCTGGTACAGCTTAACACCCTGTTCGGCATAACCGCGGATAATCTCGGCGGTGCGGTCGGTAGAGTGATCGTCAACAATAATTATTTCGGTAAGATGTTTGGGATAATCCTGCGCCAGCAAATCCTCAATAGTGAGGTGGATGCCTGCTTCTTCATTACGTGCGGCTATTAGTATAGTAACTTTTGTTTTAAAGGTAGTGAGCGATGGTTTGGCACGTTTAAGCATAGACCAGCCTTTTATAAGGTAAATGAGCACACACAGGTAGATACCGGTGAGCAGCATGGATATGATACTATGCATAACGGTCAAAGAATTTGAGTTTAAGTACAAAAAAACAACCGATAACCGCGGGGATAATCAGGTTGATGAGCCATATAATAGATACACAGGCAACCACGGCTAATTGTTCGTTTGTTACATAAGCGAACAGGCTGGTGGCGGTAAAACTGCGTACGCCAATATCAAATATATCCAGCGATGGCAGTGCCGACTGGATGATCAAAAAAGTAAACACCATCATCACGATAGTAAGCAAACCTAATTGCGGCAGCAACAAATGGATCAGCAGGTAATACTGCATTGTAAACACCATAAACCGCGCTACCGAATACCATAAGATGTTAAGCAATTCGTCTGTATTATAGCGGGCCATAATGTTAAAAAACCGCTCGTACTTTTTGATGAACTTTATTCTGCTCAGCAGGCTCACCATCCACTCGATATTGAAATAAAACAGGGTCAGCATCAGTAAAAAAACGACCACCAGTACGGCAATGCAGCCAAAAAATAATGTACCAATGTGCATTTGATCTTTGTACGTATATATAAACCAAAGGGTGCCGATCAATCCTAAAATATTGGTTATCAGGTTTTGGCCAAGGCTACCTACAACCATGGCAAACAAGCCGTGAATACGTTTACGGTTAGGCAAAAACATAATGCGCCCGCCATACTCACCTACCCGGTTGGGTGTAAAAATGGCCCAGGTTAACCCGCAAAATACCGATTCGAGCGCTTTCCATATGGAGATATTAATGAGCTTTCGGCTTACGTACTGCCATTTAAGGGCCTCCAGCGTCCAGTTCAGCATCATCAGGATAGATACCGCCGTAAGCGTACCGATAACCTGTCCTTTTGTTAGGCTGGAAACCTTGATGCTGAACTCCTGCAGATCATTGTTCTTAGTAAGGAATTTATGATAAATGAACCACGCGGCAAGCCCGAGGATAGCAGCCTTGATAAGCCACGAGAATAACTTTTTAGCAATTACGGTCAACAGGTAAAATTTGTCAAAACTACAAAAAAGAAAAGCAAGTGCCGGACGCCTGCTTTTTAACGCGTTAATATTTATTTAATATTGAAGCGCACGATGACTACAAACTTTACTCCGGTTTGTTTTAAACTTTCATTCCCGTTTGTGATACGCGCTTAATTTATGACACAAAAAAGGCGGCACCCGTTAAAGTGCCGCCCGCATTTATGGCTCAGTTAATAGTTAAAAATCAAGCCCGTCAAACGTTACCGCTATGTAGTACAGGCCGCCAATGGTTGGGCCCGCAGCGTATTGGTAGTATTTCCTGTTAAATATATTTGATCCGCCTAACTTGATAGTTGCCTTAGCTGTTGGTACTTTGTATGATACCTGCGCATCAAAAGTATTGATGGCCGGTACCGTACCATTGGCCAGTGGGCTCTCCCACAAAAATGAATTCTGGTAACGGTAAACTACGTTAAAGCCCAGGTTTTTTACCACCTCGCGGTTAGCTAATGATACATTGGTAACCCATTTTGGCGTGTTAAAGCCGGTCACAAAAATATCGGCACTCTCGTTACCCTTAATGTTGTTGTAAGCCAGGTTACCGCTCACGGTATAGCGCTTGTAAAAGTTATAGGTTAACCCCAACGACGAGCCATAGTTGGTATACGTGTTTTTAGCATTGGTGTATACACGATAGCGGGTTTGCTGGGCGTTGCGGTTTTCGGCAAGGGCGGCAATAACAGCTTGGTCGCTGCCTACCTGTGCCTGCGCGGCCAGTGTGCCGCCGCCATCGGTAGCATTAAGGTATGGTACGGCAACCTCAACCTGCCCTAAAAAGCCGGTATATTTGTTCAGGTAGCCATCAATATCAATCACTAACTTATTATCAAACAATAAAGCCTTGTAACCCGCCTCAAACGAGTTGATCTGCTCAGGCTCAGTATTGCCCAGGTTAGTCACCTGCAACAGGTTGCGGTTGTTCAACGCGGCCTGGTTACGGGTAACGGTACCGTTGCTGTTGGCTACTTCATTATTAACGGCCGCGTTAAAGTTGTTGATGGATGCCAGCGTGTACGAGTTATCCAGGTAATTCAAACCTTCATTGATGTATGGCAAGCCACCTATACGGCGCACGTTGCCATTGTTAACGAATGATAATGCCTCGAACAAAGCCGGGAAACGGAACCCGTTTTGGTATGATACCCGGAAGTTATGCTTTTCGGCAAGGGTATATACCGCCGCTATACGCGGGTTAAGCTTAGGGTCGAACTCCTTGTTATAATCTAAACGCAGCGAGCCGAATATTTTCAACTTTTCTTCAAAAAACGTTTTGGTGACCTGCGCGAAGGCGCCCACCTTAGTGTAATGCACATTGCTGCCATAGCTGCCATCAGGCAGCGGTTGGTTACGCTCGGCAATCGGGCGCGAAAAATCCACAAAGTTATTACCGTCCGGAATGATGGAATATTCCCTGAAATCGGCACCCACCAATAGGTTGAACCATTTTATCTTATCGGTAAAATCATATTGCGCATCGGCATGGTAGGTACGGCTTTTTTGTATCAATGCCGCACCGCCTATTTTAGTGGTAGCGTTGTAATCCCAGTTATTTACACCTCTTATGCGGCTTTTCAGGTCGGCAAATTCGGGCGTGCCGGGTATTACACGGCCGGCATCTGCCGCGGTACGTGCAACTACCATGGCATCAGCCAGCGGGGTGTTGGCATCAAGCGCGGTTTGCAGGGCGGTTTTGAATTTGGCGCCCCAGGCGGCATTGGTACCGCCGCTAACAATGTCCAGGTTATCAGCCATCGGCTTTACGTTGTACGAGTCGCCCGAGTTTTCAACCGACATGTAAGTACGCACAAAGTAGTCGGCACCTTTTAATTCCAGCTTATGGTTTTGTACGATCACGTTATCCAGCTGAATTTTGTTGCCCCGCTGAAATACGCCATCCATCTTACCAAAACGATAACCGTAGGATAACTCTGCGTTGTTAGCGACTTTATAGTGCAGCGAGCCGTCCACTTTCAGGTTATCCACTATCGGACTAACAATGTCCCGCTCATTGTAACCTGTACGGCGTACAATGAATGATTGACCGGCATTACCATTATAATTGATACCGCTTACCGTTACCGCGTTGTTGCTCTCATCGCCATACTTGTTCCAGCCATCATAAGCCGGGTTGTTGGCTGCCAGTTCGGGGTAGTTAGGGTTGGCGGTAACCAGGTTGTTCGGGTTTTGATCGCGGCGTGTGTCCGACACCCAATCAGTACCTCTCAGGTAACTCACGTTAACCTTAAAGGCGAATTTGTTGTTGAACGCCTTGGCATACCGAACAGCGGTTTCGGTCAGATTGCTCAAATCGCGACCGGTACCACCCACGTGGTTAATGCCGTTTTTAACGTATACGCTTAAACCCTGATAATAAAACGGGTTTTTGGTTTGCAGCGAGGCCATACCGTTAATGGCGTTCATGCCATAGAGTGCCGATGCTGCGCCCGGGATCACCTCAAGACTGGCAATATCCAGCTCGGTGGGGCCAATAGCGTTACCCAGCGGTACGCCCAGGGTAGCGGCTTCCATATCAATACCATCAACCAGTTGCTTAAAGCGGAAGTTGTTGGGAATGTTAAAGCCACGGGTGTTAGGCACCTTAAAAGTTAAGCTTGATGTAGTAAGCTGAACGCCTTTTACATTCTCCAGGGCATCATAAAAACTTGGCGCTGGCGATTCTTTCAAGGCCCTTACATCCAGCTTTTCGATAGCTACGGGCGATTTCAGGATGCTTTCTTCAACCCTTGAAGCGGATACCACCACCTCGTTACCCAATATGGATTGTGTACTTAGCGATACATCCAGACTGGTGCCGGGCGAGTTAACCGCGAATTCCTGTGTTTTAAAGCCCACGCTTGAGAACACCAGCGTAAACGGAAACCTAAGCTTCCCCCGCAGCGAAAAACGCCCTTGCGCGTTGGTGGTTGTACCCGATACGGTACCTTTTATGGATACGCTTACGCCGGGCAACGCCTCCTTGGTAGTATTGTCGGTAACCTTGCCCGATATTTCAACCAGTTGGTTTTCCTGTGCGGCGGCGTGATGTGTGAGCGCGAAAAAGAGTGCAAAATTTATTAAGGCCGCTTTTAAAACGACGTTTAACACGTTACGAAAAAGTTTCATTATAAAATTATGGTGGTTATCAGTATGTGATAGTGATTTTTAAATTAACGCGAAAGGGGACGGGCATCAACAACAACACATACAGCCTTCAGGTAAAGCTGTAACAATTTTTAAAGGTTGGTTTAAAAGTAAAAAGTGTTTCATTATGTGATTGTTGTGTGTTAATTCTGCAATGATAAAAATTATTATTATAATATCTATAGAATTGGTAGATAATAATTTAGTTTTTTATTTCTCTCTCTTGCCTGCACCTATTATTTTTGAGTTCGATATAAATTAAAATGTACAATCAGCCTTATCAAACAGAGATCTCGTTCGCCATCGGGTGGAGAATTTTTCTTGCCATGATTTCAATACCTCTGACCATTGTATTTGGGTGGCTTATTTACGACGGGTTTACCGGCTCAACGGGCATTTTTGGCATAATATGCGGGCCTATTGGCATATTATTTTTTGGCTACTGCGTTATTCGTGTTTTTAAAGAGAAAGTAATTATTGAGGAGGATAAGCTAATACATGTAAGAGCCTTTACTCAAAAGGAAGTGTTATATCAGGATATAGAGGGCTATCGTGTAGATGACAATTACATTTACCTCGAATCGTTCCAAACAAAAAAAACGGTTATTAAGCTATCAACTTACCTTGGTAAATCAAAAATATTAAAAATACTACGCCAAAACTTTAAAGACCTTGATGTTCGCGACAGATATCGATCAGAAGCAGATATTATTAATAATAGCGATTATGGCGTAAACCCGGAGGATGCCGCGGCTCATCTTAAAAAAACAAGGCAACTATGTATCTTCCTGAATGTAGTCGGCGTGGCGTTAGCCTTATGGGTAGGATTTTTTCCTGATAAGACCTCTATTATTCTCAACACTGTGTTCCCTGTTGCCGTGCTTATCGTAGTAAAGAGTAGCAAAGGACTTATCCGTGTTGATACAAGCAACAACTCCGCTAACCCTAATGTAGGTTTCGCGTTTATGGGCCCGCTGTGCGCTTTAGCGATTCGTTGTGTTTTTGATCTGCATATATTCTCATTTGAGAATGTATGGATATATGTTATTGGTGCTTTTTTGCCATTGATTGCTTTAACTTTTACAGGCAGTAAAGAATTTGGCTTTAAGGATAAGGCGCAAACATCAAACACCATATTGTTAGCTGTATTCCTGTTTCTGCTTTGTGTAATAGATGTGCTGATGATCAATTCTAATTTTGACAGATCAACGCCACAAACCTATAAGGCTGAAGTATTAGATAAAAGAATATCAAAAGGGAATAAATCAACCACCTATTATCTGAAACTAAATCCTTGGGGGCCGCAAAAGCAAATTGATGAAAACACGGTAAGCAGCAGCTTTTACTCGGATGTTGAAGTGGGCGACACCGTATCTGTCAACTATTACAAAGGCTTGCTTAATATTCCCTGGTTTGATATTGTAAAATAAATCCACTCCATTTGTAACAACCCAAGCCTAATGCCGTCAAAATGTTATCGTTATAACGCTAACATTTAATCTGCTATTCGCATGAAGCTGAACCCATTTTCGCGCAAAAAACAAACTCCCGCTAAAAAGAAAAGCAAAGCCCGCGAGTGGCTGGATGCCATTGTGTTCGCCCTGGTGGTGTCAACCGTTGTTCGTGGCCTGCTGTTTTCAGCTTATGCCATTCCATCCGGCTCCATGGAGGGTACAGAGATGACGGGCGATTACCTGTTTGTAAGCAAGCTGAGCTATGGCGCACGCATGCCGAACACGCCGCTGTCTATCCCATTCCTGGAATCGCACGTTACCTCGGCTGATATTAAAACTTACTGGGATGCCATTAAGCTGCCTTACTTCCGCCTGCCGGGTTTTTCGGAAGTAAAGCGTGGCGATATTGTGGTGTTCAACTATCCCGGCGGTACACCAAAAGACCCGGTTGATATGCGCGTGCATTATATTAAACGTTGCGTGGGCACCCCCGGCGATGTATTAAGCATTGTTGATACCAAAGTGATGATGAACGGCAAGGAATTAAAGAACGCGCCCAAAGCGCAAACCTCATGGCTGGTTAGCACCGACGGCAACGCCATTAATCCTGAATTGTTGAAAGACCTGAACGTGGAAGTTCGCGGCCAGTTAAACAATAATGATTATGTGATGATCATCCCGACGGATAGTTTTGATCAACTGAAAGGCTTATCAAACATAAAATCAATCAATCCGGTTATTGAGCCAAAAGGCGAGCAGGATATTAGCGTTTTTCCGCAAAGCGAACTATTTAACTGGAACCAAGATAACTACGGCCCGATCACCGTACCCAAACGCGATATGACCATTCCGCTTAATGATTCAACCGTTGCCTTGTATGGTCGCAATATTGCCCTGTTCGAGCACAATGCCATCAAAAAGGAGAACGGCAGTTACTACATCAACAATAAAAAGGCTGACAGCTATACCTTTAAGATGAATTATTACTGGATGATGGGTGATAACCGCCACAACTCCGAGGATTCGCGTTACTGGGGTTTTGTACCCGAAGATCATGTGGTAGGCAAGGCCGTACTAACCTTTATGAGTGTTGACAGCACCAAAAACCTGTTTAATAAAGTACGATGGAGCCGTGTAATGCGCACTATCGAATAAACACCTTATACTAAATATGTAAATGGAAGCCCTTATTAATTGTAAGGGCTTTTTATGTTATTTGTCTTTGAGTTCTATCCAAACCGGGGCATGGTCGCTAGTTTTTTCCCAGCCGCGCACCTGCTTGTCGACCCCGGCTGCGGCAAGCCTGCCCTCTATTTGCGGACTCAGCAAAAAATGATCGATACGCAGCCCGGCATTGCGGCCATACGCGTTGCGGAAATAATCCCAAAAGGTATAGATCACCTCGTCGGGGTATAGCTTGCGCAGGGCATCTGTCCAGCCCTGGTCAACCAGTTTTTTAAAAGCCGCGCGTGTTTCCGGCCGAAAAAGGGCATCCTCAACCCAGCGTTCGGGCTTGTAAACATCCTGCTCGGTAGGCATCACGTTGTAATCGCCCGTTAGTATTACCGGTTTTTTTGAAGCCAGTAGCCCGGCGGCGTGCAGGGTAAAACGTTCAAACCATTTTAACTTGTAGTCGAATTTTGGTCCCGGTGCCGGGTTGCCGTTGGGCAGGTACAGGCAGCCAATGGTCAGTCCGTTCACATCAGCCTCAATGTACCGGCTGTGGGTATCTTCCGGGTCGCCGGGCAGTCCGCGGGTAGTTTCATTGATGTCCAGGCCCTTTGCCAGTATGGCTACGCCGTTCCAGCTTTTCTGGCCGTGCCATATCGCGTTGTATCCGGCATCGGCTATGGCCTGCTCAGGGAATTTTTCCTGCGGGGCTTTCAGTTCCTGTAGGCATACCACATCCGGCGCGCTTTCGTTAAGCCAGCGCAGCAGTACCGGCAGGCGGCCGTTAACACCGTTTACGTTGTAGGTTGCTATTTTCATTGGGTAATGTTATATACAAGTATACGGAGTAAATAACTTTGATGTTTAGGTAATGGTTTTTGATGTGTTTGACAGGAATATAATTAATACTCACATCTTGTTTATCTCAAAAATTGGCATTGTAAAAATACGCTTCTATCTCTTCAAGTAATTTATCAGCATTAATAGGCAGATATCTGGTTTCAATATGAATTTCAGACCCATCATTCATGGTCAATACAAGTGCGGCATTAAATCTAATTTTCACCTCTTCTACATCTGCCCAATAAATTGTCTTTTTACTTTCAGTTATTACTATCTTTTCTTTATCTATTGTTAATATTATTTGCTTTTTGATAGCAGGCAAAAAATACTTTCTCACAAAAAACAGAATACCACCTATCCCGATAACTATAAAAGGTGAAATAATTAGTGTCCACAATATTTCTCGCTTAAACAAAGAATTACAAAGCACAAGGAAAAAGAAAATTGATAAAGCACTGATTGCCAAAATTGGCATTGCTGTGAAAAAGATACTATAACAATAGCTTAGTTGATTATTTGATTTCATTTTGAATTTAACTTGCAAAATAATGTTTCATAAGCTTAAATCATACAGTTGTTATCCGCCACAAAAACCATCCTCCCATCAAAACTGTTACACTCAAACCAACAAGCTATTACCAACCGAAAGCTACATTTGAGTAAACCTATTTAAAACATGAGCCACATCAACAAACAGGATATTAAGCAGGAGGTATTTGATCTGTATGATGATTACGCTCATAACCGGCTGGACAGGCGCGCGTTTATGCAAAAGCTATCATTATACGCGGTAGGTGGCTTAACGGTAACCTCATTAATGAGTTTTTTGATGCCCGATTATAAAGGCCATGTTCAGGTACAGGCTGATGATCCAAGGCTGAAATCAGCATATATTAATTATCCATCGCCTAAAGGTGGCGGCTCTATAAAAGGCCTATTATCAAAACCGGTTGATGCTAAAAAGAAGTTAGGCGGCATTATTGTAGTGCACGAAAACCGCGGACTAAACCCCTACATTGAGGATGTGGCCCGCCGCACCGCGCTGGCAGGTTTTGTATCCTTAGCGCCCGATGCGCTTACCCCGCTTGGCGGCTATCCGGGTAATGATGATGAAGGCCGCACCCTGCAAAGCAAGCGCGACAAAGGCGAAATGGAAGAGGATTTTATAGCTGCTTACCAGTACCTCAAAAATCATAAGGATTGCAACGGCAAGGTGGCCGTGGTGGGCTTTTGCTTTGGTGGCGGTATTGCCAACATGATGGCCGTACGCATACCTGCGCTGGCGGCGGCGGTGCCATTTTATGGTGCCCAGCCCGATGTTGCCGATGTGCCCAAGATACAAGCGCCGCTGATGCTGCACTATGCCTCGCTGGATAAACGTATAACCGATGGCTGGCCAGCATATGAAGCCGCTTTAAAAGCTAACCATAAAAAATACCAGGCCTTTGTTTATGAAAATGTAAATCATGGCTTTCATAACGATACTACGCCACGTTACGATAAAGCCGCAGCTGAGCTGGCCTGGAAACGCACGATTGAATTTTTTACGCAAACGCTATCCTGAAATAGCATTTTAAACCTTTAATACGCCCCTGAACCCGCGCGCGGCGTAATAAGATGATGCGCCGTTATGATAGGTAAATACGGTGTTGTAGCGGCGGTCGCAAAAAATTGCGCCGCCCAGTTTACGTATATCCGCAGGGGTTAGCACCCAGCTCGAAGTTTTTAAATCAAATTCACCCAATTGCTGTAGTTCGCGGTATTGGGCTTCGGTAAGTATTTCAATACCCATCGCAGCTGCCATATCCATAGCGGTATTTTCAGGCTTAAATTCCTTACGGGCATCTAACGCCTTACCATCATAACACAGGCTGCGTCGGCTTTTGGGGCTTTCGGGGGCGCAATCATAAAAAATATATTCACCGGTTTTAGCATCAATCCCAACTACATCAGGTTCACCGCCGGTACGTTCCATCTCGTTTAGCGACCATAGCTTTGCCGGTTTTATACTGAGGCTGGCCGCTACATCAGCCCAGTTAATGCCCGGGCGGCGGTTGGTGTTCTTTTCAAAACGGCTTTTTAGTGTGTTAAGCAGTTCGGTTTGCTGGTCGGGGGCGAGATGGTGGGTGGTCATTGCATGTATCTGAATTGGTTAGCGAATAATAATCGTCTCGGTTCTAAACTAATGCAAAAGCCTTCACTTAGCGAAGGCTTCTCTAAAATTTAAGGGGTAATACAACGCTTTTAATATAGAGCTACTTTTTCACGCTATAAATTCGTGCAAGTCTTTCTATATCTGACGTTTCCTGATTATATATTTTATCTACCGCCTTAATAATTTTTACAGTTTCATCTCGTCCTATTGTATAAGGCGAATGTTTTAATACTGCGATTCCATGAGAAGATAATTTATTGCCATTTGACCTTTTGGCGATAACTCCCCCGGAAGACATTTTAGCGACAAGCACTCTGCGTTTTTTTTGAATTTTTTTTGCCATAGCGATGGATACTAAATGGGGTTTTGAAACAATTTTACTGGGCTGTCACGCTCTAAATCCGTTACTGTTGGTGGCCTTTGCTCTGTTGACAGCTCCCCAAAACTTGCAAACAATTGGTTTTCTTTCGATTTCAAAATGTAATAAGTTAAAATAGGATCATTACTGTAGCCATCAAAAATCAATCCAAGTGGAACATATCTTTTAGTCGCCCTATATCTCTCAACCGCTCTAAGAGTAGCGATTTCTCTTCGTAAATTAACCGAAATTAAATGAACGTTATAACCCAGCTTTTGAAGAACCAAAGCCAATATTTTAATGTTTTCTGGCTTTTGTCCAATCTTAGGGATTACAATGTTTGTTTTATCAGTAGAAACTTTTTGGAGAAGACTTTCAAAGTCGTCTGGCTGATGTTCATAACCAAATATAATTTCATCCGATTCACTATGAACCAAGGAGGCACCCCATTCGTAATTTTTAAATTCAGGTAATTTTCTTTTCGCAAAGTCCGAATCTAATATATACGCCCCATAAGATTCTGCTATAGTATTCGCAATTGACGACTTCCCAGACGCTGGCAGGCCTATTAAAATTACTGCATCGCCATTTCTTTTTATCTCACTTAAAGGAGCAGCTCCTCCACGTCCTAAGCAAATAGACTCATCATCTCCTTCTCGCTTATAATCATAAAGTTCATTTACAACTTGCCTTCTCATTTCCCATCTATTATCTTCTTCCCGAAATTCACTGACACGAAATTTTTTGCTGGTAGAAGTCGGAAAATCTTCGTATACAGGCAGGGCAATTTCACCCTTAACGATCATTGGAATAATATTTCGATCCTCCCTATACCGGAGCTGTTTATACAAAAAATTTTCAACGGCCTCATCGTCGTTTAACGGCCTTGAATATGATATTTTCATATTTATAAACGTAACGTTATGATAAATGGTTTATGGTTACAGCTTCTAATATGAAATTTTTCTTTTACATTTTTATTAAAGATTATCAACTTATCAACATAAAAGAGAATAATAATTATGTTAATGATTTAAATGTCTTTAAGCATATACATCAACAAAAAAGCCGCCTTACAATTGTAAGGCGGCTTTTGTAGCCCGTAGGGGAATCGAACCCCTGTTTCCAGAATGAAAATCTGGCGTCCTAACCCCTAGACGAACGGGCCGGGTTAGTGAACTTATTAAGAATGCAGCTGAAATTGATCATTCACAACGATCAACTTCAACATGGTAGCCCGTAGGGGAATCGAACCCCTGTTTCCAGAATGAAAATCTGGCGTCCTAACCCCTAGACGAACGGGCCATAATGTAAAAAGAACAATTCCCCTTATTTTGGGTCTGCAAAGATATATCTTTCCAAATAAAATTAAAACATTATTTGCAACATTTTAAAATTCTTAAATGGTGTGGTTATCGGCACGTTATAAAAAAACAAAAAACAGCATCAAAGTATTGTATACCTACATCAGCTTATGAACAAAAAAAAGATTGACGATAGCCACCTAAGCTTTATGCGCATGGCCGTTAAATGTGCCGATGATAACATACGCACGGGTAAAGGCGGCCCCTTTGGCGCTGTTATTGTAAAAAACGGTGAGGTGGTGGCCTGCACCGCGAATTCAGTAACCGCCACTAACGATCCAACCGCCCATGCCGAAGTAAATGCCATCCGCGAAGCCTGCAAAAAACTTAAAACCCCCGACCTGGAAGGCTGCATTATGTATACCAGCTGCGAGCCTTGCCCTATGTGTACCAGCGCCATATACTGGGCGCGCATTAACGTGGTTTATTACGGCAATACAAAAACCGATGCCGAGTGGGCGGGCTTTGGCGATACACAGATATCAGCCGAGTTAGGCAAGCCGCTTGAGCAGCGGAGCATATTTTTTAAGCGCATCGGCGCGAGTGATGCCATACGCAGTTTTGAGCAATGGGTGGAGCTGAGCGAGGCTGAAAAAAGTGAAGTAAAAAACGGAACTCTTTAGTAAATTTATAACCAATGAAAGCTACCTGGAACAACGCGGTTATTGCCGAGAGTGATGACACCATCGTGATTGAGAACAACCATTATTTTCCGCCGGAGAGTGTAAAGCAGGAGTACCTGCAAAGCAGCGAAACGCATACAACCTGCCCTTGGAAAGGACTGGCATCATACTATACACTTAATGTTGGCGGTAAAGAAAATAAGGATGCGGCCTGGTACTACCCGGAGCCTAAGGACGCCGCTACCGAAATTAAAGGCTATGTAGCTTTTTGGAAAGGAGTTAAGGTAAGCGAATGAAGCAGTACGATGCTATTGTAATTGGCGCCGGGCAGGCCGGTGTGCCTTTGGCAAAAAAACTGGCCAAGGCCGGTAAAAAAACAGCGCTTATTGAAAAACGCTTTGTGGGCGGCACCTGCGTTAATGATGGCTGTACGCCCACCAAGGCTATGGTAGCATCGGCTAAGGCGGCATACAATGCCGTGCACTCTGCAGAGATTGGAGTAACGGTAAACAGCTATTCGGTTGATTTGAAAGCGATAAAAGAACGCAAGGACAAAATCGTGATGAAATCTCGTACAGGCGGCCAGAGCGCTGTTGAAAGCACCGAGGGATTAGACCTGATATTTGGCGAAGCCTGTTTTATTGCTGATAAAACCATCAGCGTAAAGCTGAATGATGGCGGCGAAGAAGAACTTACGGCCGAACTGTTCTTTATCAACACGGGCGCATCGCCGGTAATACCGGATATTGAAGGCCTGGAGGAGGCCGGTTATCTGACATCTACCACTATACTTGACCTGGAAGAGGTACCGCAACACCTGCTCATCATCGGCGGAAATTATATCGGACTGGAGTTTGGGCAGATGTTTAGCCGGTTTGGAAGTAAGGTTGCCATCCTGGAACGATCAGAAAGGTTATTGCCCGGCGAGGATGAAGATATAGCGCATGAACTGACTAAAATTCTGCAAAAGGAAAACATAAATATTCTTTGCAATGCACAGGCTAAAAGCTTTGATAAAACCGGTTACGAAATAACTGCTGCTGTTGAACGCAATGGCAAAATCGAAAATATCAGCTGTACCCATATATTAGTTGCCACAGGACGTAAACCACAAACTGAAAGACTTGGGCTTGACAAAGCCGGTGTCGAGCTGGATGATAAAGGCTTTATTAAGGTAAATAACAAGCTGGAGACGAATGTAAAAGGCATCTATGCTTTGGGCGATGTAAAACCGGGTCCGGCGTTTACGCATATCTCCTATAATGATTATACCATTGTTTACCGCAATCTTTTTGAAGGCGAAAACTTTACTACAGATGACAGGCCGGTGCCATACTGCATGTTTACCGATCCGCAGCTTGGCCGTATTGGCTTAAGCGAGATGGAAGCGAAAAAGCAGGGCATCAATTACCAGGTAGCCACGTTGCCTATGGAACATGTTGCCCGCGCCATTGAGGTGGGCGATACACGGGGCATAATGAAAGCCATTGTTGATCCGGAAAGTAAGAAAATTCTGGGTGCTGCTATTTTAGGGGAGCAAGGCGGCGAAATCATGTCGGTATTGCAGATGGCTATGGAGGGCGGCATTACGTATGATAGGATACGCTATTGTGTATTTGCACACCCTACTTATTCCGAGTCGCTGAACAACCTCTTCATGTCGTTAGAGAAATAAACTGCATGATAAAGGCGGATAACCTGAGCAAGCATTTTGGCGCTGTAAAGGCAGTTGATGAGGTATCTTTCGAAGTTGCTGAAGGCGAAACCATGGTTTTGCTGGGTACCAGCGGCTGCGGAAAAACCACCACGCTTAAAATGCTGAACCGGCTTATTGAGCCAACAAGCGGCACCATTAGCATTAATGGCCGTGATGTTGCCGGTCAGCAGCCGGAGGAATTGAGGCGCGGCATAGGTTATGTATTGCAAAACAACGGGCTTTTTCCGCATTACACCGTTGCCGAGAATATAGCCATTGTACCCAACCTGCTTAAATGGGATAAAGCCAAAACCCAAAAGCGCACTACTGAGCTGTTGGAAAAGCTGCACTTATCGGCACAATACCTTGATGTTTACCCTAACGAATTGAGCGGCGGGCAACAGCAGCGGGTGGGTTTGGCACGTGCCTTGGTTGCCGATGCCCCGGTTTTGCTGATGGATGAGCCATTCGGCGCGTTGGATAATGTTACCCGCACAAAAATACAAGCTGAGTTTAAGGCACTCGACGAGTTGAAACGCAAAACCATTATTATGGTGACCCACGATGTGCAGGAAGCTTTTGCCCTTGGCGACCGTATTGTAATTATGGATAAGGGACGCATTGTGCAGCAAGGCACACCGCAAGAGTTATTGTTTAATCCAGCGGATGATTTTGTGAGAGATTTTTTGAAGGAGCAGCATCTGCAACTCGAGCTGCGTTCCATTAAACTGGCGGATATGTGGCCTGGGCTGACGGACACCGGTCGTAAAACACATACCGATCTGCTATCTGCCGACGAAAATATGTGGGCAGCCTTAGAAGGTTTTAAATTTACGGAGCACGACAATATTAACATTATCAACCAGCATACGCGCGAGATAAAGAGCGTTGGTTTCGAGGCCTTAATGAGCGCTTATTATCAATACAAAAAGCAACCGCACCATGAATGAACAGCAACAATCGCTGCTGGATTTCATGCGCCAGCAATCAGATAAATTACTCTCGCAAACGCTTGAACACATCGGCCTTACGTTTATTTCGCTACTGATAGCCGTGATGATCGGGCTGCCGCTGGGGATATTGATTGCCCGTAAAAAGCAATTATCCGGCAGTGTGCTGGGTTTTGCGGGGGTGCTGCAAACCATACCCAGTATTGCTTTGCTCGGTTTCATGATTCCGCTTTTAGGCATCGGCCCTAAACCCGCTATAGTGGCCCTGCTGTTGTATGCCTTGCTGCCCATCATCCGCAACACGTACACGGGCGTAACCGGGGTTGATGCTTCGGTGAAAGAAGCCGCCGTTGCTATGGGCATGAGCAAATGGCAAATACTAAAGCAGGTTGAGTTACCATTAGCCATGCCGGTTATTTTAGCCGGTATACGCACAGCAACGGTAATTAATGTAGGCGTGGCTACGCTGGCCTCATACATTGCGGCAGGTGGTTTGGGCGAGTTCATCTTCGGCGGTATTTCGCTTAACAATACCAACATGATATTGGCTGGCGCTATACCGGCAGCCCTACTGGCCATTGTGTTTGATTTCCTGCTATCCTTAGTGCAAAAACTCAATTTCCGGAAGGTGCGGGCAGGTGCTTATGCCTTGCCTGTATTCACGCTGCTGCTGGCTTCTTTTTATTTTATTCCATCGGCTTACGGCGGCAAACTTACCGCTGGTTTTACCCCTGAATTTATGGGCAGGCAGGACGGCAACCTGGGCTTGCGTAATAAATACGGGTTGAAAATCCATACCACCGTGATCAGCGATGCGGTGATGTACAAGGCAGCTTATGAAAAGGAGTTGGATGTAATAAGCGGATATTCAACCGATGGGCGATTGAAGGCATACGATCTGGTGGTGCTGGAGGATGACGGGCATATTTTCCCACCTTACTATGCCGCGCCGATTGTGAGCGACATCGCCCTGAAAAAATTCCCGGACCTGGAGCGCACGCTCAATATGCTGTCGGGCACAATTACCGATTCCGTCATGACGGAGCTGAACTACCGTACCGATTATCTGCATCAAAGTCCGGAAAGGGTGGCCAAAGATTTTCTTGTATCAAAAAACTTATATAAACCTTCGCGCAACGGTAAGGCAGGTATTATACGCATCGGCTCAAAAATATTTGGCGAGCAATATATTTTGGCCAATATGTATGCGATGCTGATACGTGGTAATACCGATTATGATGTGTCTACCAAAACCGGCCTCGGTGGTACTAAGATCTGCTTTGATGCTCTTACTAACAACCAGATAGATTTTTACCCGGAATATACCGGTACCGGTTTGCTGGCGATTTTGCAGGCCCCGGCGCAAACGGTTAATAAACTAATAAGCGATAAAGAGCGCACTTATAACTTTGTAAAAGCAGAATTTAGCAAGCGATACAGTATTAAATGGCTTACCCCCATAGGTTTTAACAATGCTTATGCATTAATGATGCGCCGAAAACAAGCGCAGGAGTTAAACGTTAAAACGATATCTGATCTGAAGAACCACCTTGATACCAATTAATAAATGAATTTAGCAGAACGTTACCGGCAGGTGCGGCAACGCTCCGAATATATTTGCAGTCCGCTGCAAACTGAGGATTACGTTGTTCAGCCCATTGAGGATGTAAGTCCTCCTAAGTGGCACCTGGGCCATACCACCTGGTTTTTTGAGACCTTTATACTTAAGCCTTACATATCTGCTTATAAAGAGTTCAATACCGAATACAATTACGTTTTCAATAGCTATTATGAGAGTGTAGGCAGCCGCGTTATCCGAACAGATCGCGGTAATTTGAGCCGCCCCACCGTGATTGATATTTACAGCTACCGCAAGTATGTTGATGAGGCGATGTATCATTTTTTATGTGGTGATATACCTGCCGATGTTCAGGAGTTGTTGATCCTTGGTTTTAATCACGAAGAACAGCACCAGGAGCTATTGTATACGGATATCAAATATATCCTTGGTCATAATCCTTTGTTCCCCGCCTATTCTCATGAATATAAGGTGCCGCATTACGAAAGAGCGGCCGGCGCGGAATTTATACAAGTGCCCGAAGGAATTTACGAAATAGGCTTTGAGGGCGAGGGCTTTTGTTTTGACAACGAGCTTAACCGCCATAAAGTTTACCTGAACGCTTACCGGATCAGCCCTAACCTGGTTACCAATGCCGAATACCTGGAGTTTATAAACAGCGGTGGTTATCATGATTTCAGGCACTGGCACTCCGAAGGCTGGGCATGGGTTAATACCAACAAGGTGGAATCGCCCTTATATTGGTACCTGATAGACGGGCACTGGCATCACTACACCTACCACGGTTTGCAACCGTTAGATATGCACGGGCCGGTAACGCACATTAGTTATTATGAGGCTTATGCCTATGCCGCCTGGAAGGGGATGCGCTTGCCTACTGAATTTGAATGGGAAGCCGCTGCCGCTAAGTTTAACTGGGGCCAGCGTTGGGAGTGGACCGAAAGTTCATACCTGCCTTACCCGGGTTTTTCAAAGGCGCCCGGCGCTATCGGCGAATACAATGGCAAGTTTATGGTGAACCAAAAGGTTTTGCGCGGCGCATCGGAGGTTACACCGCCGGGGCATAGCCGGGCCACCTACCGAAACTTTTTTCAAACCGGTTTACGCTGGCAATTTACCGGCATACGCCTCGCATTATAATCCTTAAAAAATCATCAACCACCATGATACTTACACCCGCCGTACCTGAAAAACAACCTGAAAGCCATTGCAGCCAGTTTTTGCACGATGTATTGGACGGCTTAAGCGCCACGCCAAAACATCTGCAATCAAAATATTTTTATGACGAACAGGGCGACAAGCTTTTCCAGGAAATTATGAACTGCCCCGAGTACTACCTCACCGGCCTGGAGATGGAAATATTCACCCAGCAAACCGATTTGTTGGCCCACACCATCCGTAAAGGCGGAGAGCCGTTTGATTTGATTGAGCTTGGTGCAGGCGATGCCACCAAATCTATTCACCTGTTACGGAAGCTGGTGGAGCAGGGCGCACAATTTGAATACATGCCTATCGATATTTCGGGGCATGTCATCAGCGAATTGGAAGTCACCCTTCCCGTAAGCGTACCCGGCCTTAAACTCACCGGCCTTGAGGGCGAATATTTTGAGATGCTGGCGAAGGCTTCGGCTATATCTGATCGCCGTAAGGTAGTCATGTTTCTGGGGTCGAACATAGGCAACATGCCTGTTGAGGATGCGCAGGAATTTTGTAACAGCTTAAGGCAACACCTTTCAACAGGCGATATGCTGTTGATGGGTGTAGACCTGAAAAAAAATCCTAACATCATACGCGCGGCTTATGATGATAAGGGCGGCATTACCAAAGCGTTCAACTTAAACCTGCTTACCCGCATTAACCGGGAGCTGGGCGCTGATTTCGACCTGTCGCAATTTGACCATTTTTGCAGCTACGATCCGGAGACCGGCGCATGTAAAAGCTACCTGATCAGCCTAAGTGAGCAAGTAGTAAAAATCAATGGCAAAAGCATCCGTTTTGAAAAGGATGAATACATCTGGATGGAAATATCACAAAAATATACCATTGACCAGGTAGACGAGATGGCCGAAAAGGCCGGCTTCGCCCCCGCCGATCATATTTTCGACAGCAAGCACTGGTTTGTTGACGCGATGCTGGTAGCTATATAATAATTTAATGATACCGGCGGTAAACACCGCCGGTATCAAATGTTATTTATCGCCGTGTAAACTATAAAGATAATCAGACGGAGACATGCCGAACTGCTTTAAAAAGTTACGCCCGAATTGCGTTTGTGAGCTGTAACCCACCATGTCTGATATTTCGTAGATCTTAAATTTTCCTTCGCTTAGCAACTCAGCGGCGCGTTTTAACCTGCCGAGATTGATCAGTTCATTAGGTGTAAGATCAGATATTGATTTGATCTTACGGTAGAGGGTAGGGCGGCTCATATTCATCATGTCAGCCAGGTGCTCCACATCCAACTCCTTATTATCCAGGTTTTTGATGATAAGCTCGTTCAGCTTTTCCAGAAAAACCTCGTCGGCGCGGTTATGGGCAATTGTTTTAATATGTGTCAGCGGCGATTTAGCAAAGTATTGCTTTACCTTATTGCGGTTACGTATCAGGCAGGCTACCTGCACCTGCAAATATTCAGGCGAAAATGGCTTCTCGATATAAGCATCAGCACCCAGCTCAAGCCCCTCAATTTTTGATTGAAGCGTGTTTTTGGCCGTCAGCAGTACAATAGGTATGTGCCCAAGTTCAAATTCGGCTTTAATAGCTTCGCAAAGCGCAAAGCCATCCATCCCTGGCATCATTACATCACTGATAACGAGATGTACTATTTGCTCGCGCAAAATGTTAAGCGCTACTATACCATCAGGCGCTGTTATCACCCGGTATTTATCACTCAGATCCTCGGAAACAAATTCCAAAATCTCCTCGTTATCATCCACGAGTAAAACAACCGGTTTTTCAAGATCGGCATCGCCGGTCTGATAAGCAGCCGGGCTTAATACTTTTTCCATTTACCGCTTAGGTTAAATTCTATTAATTGGTGTACAGGCAGTGTTAAAGCAAATATAGTAAATCGATTTACATATCCAACTAATTCTAATCTTCCCTTATGCAGTTCCGCTAAGGATTTGGATATAGATAAACCGATACCCGTTCCTGGTTGCGAACCATGTTCATTAACCCTGAAAAAGGGTTCAAATATCTTGTTGCCCAGTTCGGGTGGCATTGCCTTACCATCATTACGTACTTCAATTGTAAAGGTTTCATGGTCGTTAGCTACCCGCATCAGCTCAACCTCAACCCGGCTGTCGCTGTATTTAATAGCGTTATCCAGCAGGTTAGTTATAATTTTAGTGAAACCTTCCGGATCTACGTAGGCTTGCAGCCCCGTTTCAGGTATTAGCAGCTGGTAGTTTAAATTACGATGCTCGGCAGCTAACTGAAAGCGGGTGTAAATATCCGTAAGCAATTCAGGTATATCTACGTTTACAAAATTTAGCGAGAAGCCCTTTGCTTCTGTTTTACGGAAATCGAGCAACTGGTTGGTAAGCGCAAGCAGGCGACCGGTATTGCGGTCAATTATCCGCAGGTTTTTTTCAATGTCAGGCACTTCAACTGCTTTTTTCATTACCTTTTCCATAGGCCCTTTAATCAGCGTGAGCGGGGTTCGTATCTCGTGCGCCACATTGGTAAAAAATTCAATTTTGGCTTCATATATCTCGCGTTCCTTTTCATTTTCAAAAATCTCCATCTGCCTGCGGTGCTTGGCCCGTAGTTTACGGTTATACCGGTTTATCAGCACAATTACGGCGGTCATCAATAGCAGGGTATATACCAGGTAGGCGGTATTGCTTTTCCAAAAAGGTGGCAGAATTTTTATGATAAGGCGCGCTTCTTTGTTATTCCAAATGCCGCTACTGTTGGCCGCCTTTACCCTGAAGGTGTAAACCCCGGCAGGCAACTCGGTAAAATAAACCTTCCGGTTGGTTTTAATATAGGTCCATTGATTATCCAGCCCGTCCATACGGTAGGCGTATTCAAGTGTTCCAGGTGAGTTGTAACTCAATGCGGAAAAGTCAATACTGAATGATGAGCTTTTATAATTCAGCACGATTTTGCGGGTAACCAGTATAGAGCGTTTAAGCGGCGAACCGTTTTGTGCTACGGCAAGTTCGCGGTTGTTTACCTGAAAGCCGGTTATGTAAATGGGGGGCGCACCCGTATTGGTAATAAACCCGTCAGGATTAAAACAAATCATACCCTTTACACAGCCAAAAAACATGCGCCCTGTTTCATCCTTATAAGCGGAGTTGTAGTTAAACTGATCGGTAAGTAAGCCGTTGGCCTTGGTGTATACGCGTATTTTTTCTGTAGCCAGGTCAAAGTTTACCAAGCCTTTTGAGGTGCTTATCCATAACTGTTTGCGGGCATCCTCTAAAATGCTGTATATCAAATTACTGGGCAGCCCATCGTTAAGGGTGTACTGTTTTACTTTCTTTGTTTGGTGGTCGTATCTGAATAGCCCTGATTCTGTAGCAAACCACATCCGGTTATCCGAGTCTTCAAATATGTTGGTTATCCGCACTTTGGTCATATCAACATTTAGCAAACGGGTGATGGAGCCGCTGCTGCCGTCGGCATTAAGGTAATATATACCATTTCTGAACGTGCCCGACCAGAGTGTACCCTTGCTATCCTGCATCAGAGCGGTTATAAAAGCGGACGCGGGCATGTGCGGGAGCAGCATAAAATCATCATCCGGCTTGTTATATTTATATAAGCCGGTTGGCGTGCCAACTAAAATATCGCCAGCCCGGGTCTTGAACATGCAAAAAATAAAATTGCTCTTCAGCTGGTGCGGGCCGGAGCCCGCGTTGTAATGGCGGATCACCCGCTCGGTATGCAGATCCATTACATCAAGCCCATGTTCAAAAGTGCCTATCCATAACTCATTACCCGTAATAAGCAAGCCGTGCAAATTTGTATTGGCAATGCCCGAGCGGCCGTCGCCGGGGCGGTAATTAATGAACCGCTTGGTTTTAATATTGAATTTGTTAAGTCCGGCATCTTCGGTGCCAATCCATAGGTTTCCGTCATAGTCGCGGCAAATTTCACGTACAGCGTTCCCACTGATAGAGTTTTCGCCAATACGCGGGAAAAACTTTTCAAAAAAAGTGTAGCGGGGTTGGTAATAATTAACGCCGCCAAAATAAGTGCCGGCCCAAATACCACCTTCATTGTCTTTAAATAAGGTATATACAGCGTTATCTGCCAGTGAGTAGGGATTGTTGTACTGCTTGCGCAGATTTACCAATTTTTGGGTTTTATCGTGATATATAAATATTCCTGATTCGGTGGCTATCCACAGTTCGTCAGCGGAAACGCGTAAAAAATTGCGTGCAAAAATATCTGTACCGTTTTCGTTCCGGGTAACCAGGTCTTTTGATTGATGTGTGATGGTGTTAAAAATCTTAACGCCCTGGTTTGATGCTCCAACAAGCAAGCGGCCAGGGCCATCGCTGCTTATGTTCTCTATCCAGTTTGATACCGACCTGTTGTTGAGGTTGGATAACGCTCTAAACGGTGTAAATTTATTTGTGCGCTGATTATAACGTTGCAAATAACCATCAGCTGTTGACACCCATACGTCTCCCTCGGATGATTGGCACACGTATGTGGCTGTAAAATTATCACGAAACGATGTAACGGAATGGTTGGTAAGGTTATAACGAAATAACGCCGGGCCGGATACTATCCACAGGTATTTACCTTGCTTCAATACGCTCTCTATTGCCTGCTGCGGAATGCCGGATAAAAAAATAAATCGCTCGCTTTCCCAATCATACCGGTATAAGCCGTTTTCGGTACCTACCCACAAAATGCCGTTGTCATCCTCGTAAAGCGTGGATATAAAATTGCTGCCCAATGTGTTTTTGTCATCCGGATCGTTACGAAAAGTTTTAAAGGTATAGCCATCAAAGCGGTTGAGGCCATCCTTTGTGCCAAACCACATAAAACCGCGGCTATCCATAATACTGCATATAACCGCGTTGTTTGATAAGCCCTGCTCAACCTGGTAATGGGTAAAATAATAAGATTGCGCAGTGCTGTTTAAACAGATCAACACTAAACACGAGAGCAGTAATAGTTTAACTTTCAATGGTGATTTAATGGATAGCTATACCAAATATAGTTAAAGAGCTTTATTTATCAGCATCAGGAGGGACTTGAATCATTCAGAATTTGAGACAATTTGCTGAAATATTGATACAAAAGCGATAGGCTATCAAAGCGTTAAATAATCATCTTTGAAATAACCATTACTACAAGCGGGTAACCGTTAAATTAAACTTTTGCTCAATTAAGGCATACGCAGGTATGTTCAAAAATAGCCCCGATAACAAGCTTGCTGTGCGTTATCGGGCTTTTGTGTTATTGGCTGGCGCTTAATTTTTTGTTGAGCCACGCACCACCAGATCGGCCGGGATCTGCATCTTGATCTCTGAAATGTCCAGCTTATCATCATGCAGGCGCGAGAGCAGCAGGTCAATAGCTGATTTTGCGATTTGATACGTCGGCTGTTTAACGGCGGTTATACCCGGCGGGTATAGCTCAAACAACTCATTATCATCAAAGCTAACCATGGCTATATCATCAGGTATGCTTAACTTTAAATCGTTAATGGCTTGTAAGCCCATTGACCCGAGATAGTTGGTGCTGAAGAAAACCGCGTCTATCTTTTTATTCTTCTTCAGAAAGTCTTTTATTGAGGCAATGGCCTGTTCTTTATCACTACCGAAAGGTACTTTAAAGATCAGCTTGGCATCTTCCTTTAAGCCGCCCGCCTTTACCGCGTCGCGGTAACCGGAAATGCGCTCTTCAAGCTGCACCAGATCAAGGTTTGGAGTAACGTAAGCAATGCTTTTATAGCCTGATGTAATGAGCGATTCTATGGCTGCAAAAACGCTATTATAGTTATCAACCAATACATGCGGGATGTTCAGTTCAGGGAAATAGCCGTCTATCAATACAACCGGTTTACCATTGTTAACAATGTTCTCAATATCACTTTCCAGGCCCTTCATGGGTGTTACAATATAACCGTCAACCAATTGGTTTGACAGCATCTTGATTACGTTTTTGCCGGTTTGCACATTGTTGTTGGTGCTACAATAAATAACGCCGTATCCTGCCTTTTCTGCTTCCTCCTCAATTACCTTGGCCATAGCGCCAAAAAAAGGCCCGCCAATGGTTTCCACAATTAGGCCGATAACTTTTGATACCCCTGTACGCAAACCTACAGCCATGCGGTTAGGTTCGTAACCATTTTTAGTGGCCACGTCAAGCACTTTCTTTTTTATTTCGTTACTGATGCGGCCTTTGCCGTTTATTACAAAAGATACTGTAGTTATGGAGGTGTTGGTAAGCTTGGCAATATCCTTTATAGATATCTTCTTTTTATTATCGGCCATCTTGTTTAAAAGCTGTAATCGTTGGTTGTGCTGGTTAATAAAATAATACGCAAGATAGCTTTTAACGGTTATAGTGCGAACTTATGATGATAAGTGTAAAAATAACTTTTATTATAACTTACACAATAGGCAGAACGTATTTGTGTTGATGTTGCATTTTTTGTTTATTTTGTTAATTCAATCTAAATAAACTTAAATGAAAAAGCTCTTTATACTTTTGTTTGTTCAGTTTGTCAGCCTGGCGGTTATAGCGCAATCAAAGCTTGAGCAAGACAGGCAGGCCATCCGCGCATTGGCAGGTTTTTATAAGGTAACTTTTAATTACGCCGAAACATTTGCGGCCGATACGGCTTACAAATTTCATCCGCGCTACCATTCATGGGGTTACGAGTGGGCGGTTATTGAAGAGGATTCACCCAAAAAAATAGTAATACAGCATTTACTGGTAGTGGGAGACAGTACCGTAATAAAACACTGGCGTGAGGATTGGCAATATGAAGAGCCAACTATGCTGGCGTTTGATAAAGATAATACCTGGAAAAAATTTAAACTAAAACCGGCGGAGGTAAAAGGCCGCTGGGTGCAAAAGGTTTATCAGGTTGATGATAGTCCGCGGTACGAGAGTATTGGCACCTGGGTACACGTTGATGGCCGCCACCAATGGCAAAGCGAAACGGATTCGCCGCTGCCACGCAGGGAGTTTACCAAACGTAGCGACTATAACGTATTGCGCCGAGGCAACCGCGTGTATCTAACACCCGTGGGCTGGATGTTCGAGCAGGATAATAAGAAAATCATCCGCTCGGCCACGGGCGATAAATTATTGGCGCAAGAGAAAGGCTACGAAGAATTTACCAAGGCTGATGAAAAAGAGTTTGCCTATGCCAAACAATGGTGGGCGAGCCAAAAAAGCTACTGGGCTGATGTGCGCAAAGTATGGGATGACTTGTACGCCAAGAATACCATAGTTAAGATAAACCAGAAAGCCGACGGAAAGCTGCTGTTTGAAAAGCTTTTTGAACTGGGCGATCAATCCGTAAAAGAAAAATGGAACTCAGCCAAAAACAAACAGGAAGTTGAGAAAGCGATTAAAGGGCATTTAATTTAGGAGCGGTAGCAGTAGCAGCTTAAAATATGTACTGCTACTGCTTCTTTCCAAATCTATTGACCGAACATACCGCCCAGACCACCGAACATGTCTTTGGCGATGGCTGCGGTTTCAGCCTGGCTTACGTTATCTGCCTGCTCAAGGGCTTTGTTGAGGGCTACAACCAGCAATTCCTCAATTTCTTCCCTGTCGGCATTGGCATAAAACTCCTCATCAATAGCAACGGATTGTATAACCTTGTTTCCGTTAGCTGTTACCGTTATTTTACCACCCTCGGCAGTGCCGGTAACGGTGATGCCATCTAATCTCTTTTTTACCTCGCCAGCCTTTTGCTGGGCTTCAAATAATTTATCAAACATAAGTTCTAAAGTTATCTGTCATTGCGAGCGATAGCGAGAAATCTGCCAGCGTTCATTATCACGCGAATAGATTTCTTCTCTTACCTCGTCGAAATGACAGGGTGTTGTGTTATTTAAATATCTTTAAAGCGTGTCGTTTCGACTTAGGAGAAATCAGCCTGCGTTCATTACAAAGCGGTGGATTTCTCCTCGTACTCGTTCGAAATGACAAGGGCTTTTTTAAAGCTCCCTTTTTAGGGGCCGCCGGGGCTCCTAATCTTCCGCCGCATCACCCTGCCCGGTGTATGCGTTTTTACGTACAATAGGCATGCCTGTTATTTTAAACAGGTCATCAAGCTGCAGCAGGCTGCCGTTGGCTAAGTTAGATAACAGCACAATGGTTACATCGTTTTTTAGGTCGCGCAAATAAATATGCCTGAAACCATGCCACCAGCCAGTATGATATACCACTTTCTCATTCGGGCCATCAAATATACGCCAGCCGTAGCCGTAACTAAAATGCCCGCGCAGCAGGGGGTTATGGGCCGTGTAGGCCGAATCCTGCGTTTCTTTTTTCAGTAGGATACCGGCACGCAGGGCACGGTCAAATAAAAACAGGTCGCCAACGGTGCTATACACCCCTTTATCACCAACCGGGCCATCCAGAAAATTTTGGGCTACCGAGTAACGCCATTGGCCACGATCGTGCCCTACAACATCAACCGGAATTTTTTCGTACACCGCTTTTGAGTAAACTGCGGTATGGTGCATCCCGGCAGGGTCAAAAATATTCTCCTTCATAAACTCAGCATAGCTTTTACCGCTCACCTTTTCAATGATAGCGCCCAGCACCATGTAATTGGAGTTGTTGTAATGAAAATGCTTGTCAGGCTTTGTAAACGGGCTGGGCTTGTACTGGGCTATAAGGTTCATCACGTCTATATTGGTCATGCCCTTGCGCTGGTCGCGGTGCTCTTTGCGGTAAAGGTCGTCGGTAAAATAAACGTAGTTCATCATACCCGACCGGTGCGTAAGCAGCAGTTTAACTGTAATGCCATCGTACGGAAAGTTAGGGAAGAACTCTTTAACATTTTGATCAAGCTTTAGCTTACCCTGCTCAACCAGCATCATAATGGCGGTGCCCGTCATGGTTTTGGTAACCGAGGCCAGCTCGAATTTTGAGCCCAGCTTTAAGCTGTCCCTTATCAGGTAATTAGCCCAGCCGAATGATTTTTGGTAGATGATCTTTCCCTTTTTTGCTACCAGCACGTTGCCGTTAAAAAAGCGTTTTTTATGCAGATGCTGCATAAACTCATCTATTTTTTTATCTTCTTTTTTAGGGTCGTATTTTAAAAGCGCTACGGTATCAAAGTTCACCTTTTTACCATCGCGGGTGGTGGCTTTCTTTTTGTCGGATGAGCACGAAGCGAATAATATTAAGCACAGGGCAGAAGCAGAAAAACACTTGATCACAGATCTCATATACAATATATCCAGTAGATAAAACGAGGGCGAAAAATAGAAATTATACAGCACCTGAATGACAATTGTTTTTAAATGTTATTAACATTGAGGTAAACATTGATTGACACGGACTGACGTTTGACCCGGATATTAAAATATTGTATATTAAATGAATGCCTGCAAAACCAAGTTAAACCTGTTTTTTGTACAATTGCAGTATGAAGCTTACGCAAGCCCGAACGGTACCTTTTTTTATCATAGCTATTGTTATCGCCCTTGGCGGATGCCGTGAAAAACCCAAAAAAAAGGTTGATGTAAAGCCATCATTTAAAAAGGTTTGGGGCATAAAATACACCGAAATAAAGCGCTGGCTGGCTAACGGGTTAACCTTTGATAAAAGTGGCTACCAACTGGAACCGGAGTGGAAGCTTTCTTTCCCTTCGGATGATTCTGCAAACATATTCAGCCCGGAGCGTAAGGTGTTCTATAACTTTCCGGTGACGTATGATCATGATTCGATTGTGAATATGGCACGGGCCTGGCTGCGGGTAAAAAAAGTAACCAAGGACAGCCTGGTATTTCAGATACTCAAGGTAGAAGGAACAACCATTTACCTGGAAGAATCTCAAGTGTACATGACTTTGTATGCTAATGATTACATCAAAAACGTATTAAAAACCGATGCCAAAACGCTGATGCGGCCATCAAAAGCTGATACGGCATTTATTATGGCACGCGCTGAGTATGTAAACACCCACCCCGACACGGCCTTTGCCGCCCGTGAGCCGGTGCAGTTCATCAGCAAATCGTCCAACATCAAGGTTGAAAAAGTTGAGGTACATGCCCAGGCCATCCGGTATGATAATGTTGACCCCGAGGATGCCTATATGTACCCGGAGTATAATATCACCATAAAAAAGGCTTACAGCGATTTTAATTACACTTTTGCCGCTTTTGTTGATGCCAGCGGCGGCCTGCATTTTAATAAGCCCCTTATGGCCATATTGCCCGACTACTACGAGCAAAAGGTTAAGGTGATGAAAGGTGTTATGGATGGCTACTTAAAACTGTACCTTACTACACTGCCCGGCACCACTTTAGGCATACCTCATACCAGCAGGGTGATATTGCGGGTAAAGGGTATAAAAGGCTAATTACTTATTTGCATTTAGCGAGGTGGGCCGTGTACTCGCCAATAAAATTGTTACGGTAGCCTTGATACTCGGCGGCAGTTTTAAAGTGGCTTTTGGCGGGTTCAATATTATTAAAGTACAGGTAGATAATCGTGTTATCGCCCGGGAAGATGACGAAAATACCCAATGTTTCGCCCTCACTAATATCTGCCCGGCTTAAGCCATGAGCCTTGTAGCCATTATAATCAAGCTCCAATAATTTCCCGGTGGTTTCCATGCCGGTTGTTTGCGCGTTGAGGTAACTCAGGTTAGCCAGCACATTCTTTTTATCCTGCTCATAATTTTCAGGTTTGCTTAGCTCTGCCTTAAGATTCACAAATGGCGCTTTCTTTTTGTTGGTGTAGATTATCCGGTACCCATCTGTTACAGTGATTGGTATTTCGCCCGCTTCAGTAGCCAGTGTACGGGTATTATTGGCGTCGGCTGGTAAACGGTCAGTGGGTCCGGCTTTTAGGTCGCCAGCTTTTTTAAGGGAAAGGTAGCATGGCTTAACGCCTTCCGGCGGGGTAAAAGCACATAGGGTGACGAATGTTAGTAACGCTATTAAAATTACCGGCTTTTTCATGATGAGGTATAAATGAGTTGTGTTTTGCTTAAAGACGAGCGATATATAAATAACGTTGCAACCTAATGCAAAAATTATAAAGTAAGCTATCAAAATTCTGAAAATATATTGCCGCGTAGTTTATATAAGGGTTAACTTTGCCCAGCAAAAAAATACATCCTTATGAGTTTCAGAATTGAACATGATACCATGGGCGAGGTAAAAGTGCCTGCCGATAAATACTGGGGAGCGCAAACCGAACGCTCACGCAATAACTTTAAAATTGGTCCGGAAGCATCAATGCCGAAGGAAATTATTGAGGCATTCGCTTACCTTAAAAAGGCCGCCGCCTATACCAATACCGACCTGAACGTACTGCCTGCCGAAAAGCGCGACCTGATTGCACAGGTATGCGATGAGATACTTGAAGGTAAGCTTGACGCTGAATTTCCGCTGGTGATCTGGCAAACGGGTTCGGGTACGCAGTCAAACATGAACGTTAACGAGGTGGTGGCTAACCGCGCGCACGTGCTGCAAGGCAACAAACTGGGCGAGGGCAAAACCTTTATCCACCCGAATGATGATGTGAACAAATCGCAATCATCAAACGATACTTACCCTACCGCTATGCACATTGCTGCATACAAAATACTGATCGATGTTACCATCCCGGGCATTGAAAAGCTGCGCGATACGCTGAAAGCTAAATCTGAAGCTTTTATGAACGTGGTAAAGATAGGCCGTACCCACCTGATGGATGCTACGCCGCTTACGCTGGGGCAGGAATTTTCGGGTTATGTTTCACAGCTGGATCATGGTTTGCGCGCTTTGCGTAACACTCTGGCTCACCTGAGCGAGCTTGCCCTGGGCGGTACTGCCGTTGGTACCGGTATAAACACTCCGCAGGGTTATGATGTAAAGGTGGCTGAATACATTGCACAATTTACCGGCCTGCCATTTATCACGGCCGAAAATAAATTTGAAGCCCTGGCCGCGCATGACGCTATTGTAGAAAGCCACGGTGCTTTAAAGCAAATTGCCGTTGCGCTGATGAAGATTGCTAATGACATCCGTATGCTGGCTTCGGGCCCGCGTTCAGGTATTGGCGAAATCCATATTCCTGATAATGAGCCGGGTTCATCTATTATGCCGGGTAAAGTTAACCCCACCCAAAATGAGGCGGTAACCATGGTTGCGGCACAGGTTATGGGTAATGATGTAGCCATATCAGTAGGCGGATCAAACGGCCATTACGAGCTGAACGTGTTTAAGCCGGTTATGGCAGCCAACTTCCTGCAATCAGCCCGTTTAATTGGTGATGCCTGCGTATCATTTAATGATCATTGCGCGGTAGGTATTGAGCCAAATTACGACGGCATCAAAAAACACCTCGAAAATTCATTAATGCTGGTAACCGCGCTTAACCCGCACATTGGTTACGAGAACGCGGCCAAAATTGCCAAGAAGGCATTGAAAGAAAATAAATCATTACGCGAAGCGGCCATTGAACTGGAGCTGTTAACCAGCGAACAGTTTGACCAATGGGTTCGCCCCGAAAACATGATCGGCAGTTTAAAATAAGCTGCGGCAAGTATCAATCCTCTCCTGCGCACAGCACGAGAGGATTTTTATTTCTACACTGATGTATGTGATGATGCGTATAAGACCGCTGTTAAAATTATTGCCGTTTATTGTATTACTCATGGCCGTAGGTTGCACGATGAACACGCCGGTTCAAGGCAAAGGGGAGGCATACCTGCAGGGCGAGTGGCAGCAGGATAACATCCCAGGTGAGCGAAAGCTACTTAATTACTCGCTGTCGAAATTTAGGTTTACCTGCGATTCGTTTTACATCGCCATCAATACTATAAGCCGGGTTAACAGCGGGGCCGATAGCTGCATGAACAAGGGCCGCTGGACGGAATATATTAAAGGCCGCTACGAGCAAACCGGCGATGCCCTGCATTTGCGCGGCGTATTTGTTAATGCTGATGGCTCATTAAAGGATAACAAAACCTGCTTCCGTTTCGGACCGTACGAAACGTATTATAAAGTAGAGACCCGGAACGATTCGTTGCTAACGTTCAGCAGTTCAACAACGGTACTGCCAATACAGGCCAGGCTGGTAAAGCGAATAACCTGCACTCCAAAAGCCTTACAATACTAAGCATCGTAACAAAAAATTAACAAACAGTTAGCTTATACTGCTACTATCTTTGCCAAAAAATAAGTGCATGAAAAATAGAGTTATAAAGATGTTTATCGCGCTGGTAGCAATAGTTTATATACCGGTACAGGTAATGGCCTGGGGGCAGCAAGGCCACCGCATAAGCGGCCAGATAGCCGATAGCTACCTTAACCCCAAAGCGCGCAAAGCCATACAAGGCATTTTAGGCAATGAAAGCATTGCTATGGCCAGCAACTGGGCCGATTTTATCAAGTCCGATTCTACCTACAATTACCTGTATAACTGGCATTTTGTAAATTTTGATAAGGTAATGACCGAGCCTGAAATGGAGGCTTACCTGAAGGTTGATACCATTGCTGATGCTTACACCAAGGTTACCTTTTTAACCGCTGAACTGAAAAAGAAAACACTAAGCGCTAAAAACAAACTGCTTTACCTACGTATGCTAATCCACATTGTGGAGGATATACACCAACCCCTGCACACCGGTCATTTAAGTGATAAGGGAGGTAATGACATTAAGGTACTTTGGATGAACAACCCAAGCAACCTGCATTCAGTTTGGGATTCGCAGCTGATCGATTTTCAGCAACTGAGCTATACGGAATACGTTGCCGCTATTAACCACACTACTGCCGCCCAGCGTGCCGAGTGGCAAAAAGCGCCGCTTACACATTGGTTATATGAATCAAACCAGTTAGCGCAAAAACTTTACGCCGATATTAAGCCTGATGAAAAGTTAAGCTACCGTTACAACTTTAAATATATAGAAACAGTTAACCAGCAACTTGTAAAAGGCGGTGTTCGCCTGGCAGGGTTGCTGAACCAGATATTTGGGTAAAGGTTAGCATTTAGAATTTCGGATATTCGATTTTGGAATTTGTTTCTTTGAATGAATTAACTCCGAAATTAACCTTCCGCAATCCGCAATAAAAAAATGAAGATACTCATGGTATGCCTGGGCAATATATGCCGTTCGCCACTGGCGGAGGGTGTGATGCAGCACCTGGCTGATAAGAACGGGCTGAACTGGACGGTCGATTCAGCCGGTACGGGTAACTGGCATGTTGGCGAAGCTCCCGATCATCGCTCTATCCGCACGGCGCTTAACCGTGGGGTGGATATCAGCAAGCAGGTATGCAAGCAGTTTACCGTGAATGATTTTGATGAGTTTGACCTCATTATGGTGATGGACAAATTTAACCTGCGCGATGTGCTGGCCAAAGCCCGTAATCAAGCCGACCGCGACAAGGTGCGCCTGCTGCTTGGCAATGCCGAGGTGCCCGACCCATATTACGATGATTCCAAGTTTGAAACTGTGTATGATATGGTTGAACAAGGCTGCCGCGATATCATAAAGGAATTTACCGGCATCGAGCTAAAGAAATAATCAAACTAAGAACGGCCGCCTGTAATCGGGCGGCCGTTCTTAGTTTGATTAAAAAGCAGCAGCTTATCTCATTTTCATGGTATCCTGAGCAGCTTTGGTGCTGTCTTTTTTCATTTTCTTCATTTTCTTTTTCATCTTCTTGGTGCTGTCCTGCTGCATGGTGGCAGTTTTAACGTTAACATCTGCAGCGTAAACGCTTCCGAATGAGATAGCCGCTAAGGCTACCATTGTAATTACTTTTTTCATGGTGGTAGTTCTTTGTTGTTTTATTTATAAAAACAGCAATTGGGAAAGCAATTAGTTTTACTTCGGGTTAAAATTATTAATCTGATGAGATGGTACCCGGTAAAAATAAAAATGCCGAAGTGTTAATCACTTCGGCATTTTTATTATGAAAATGATATTTACTGAATTACAGTGCCATTCGGTATAACCGATAGCTTTTTAACTACCACAATTCCGTCCTGAATGGTGTAGGTGCCATAATCGCCGTCAGGTTTGGTGGCTTCACAATTTATGGTTACATCGTTACCTATGTAACAGTTTTTGTCGATAATCGCATTTTTGATGCAACAGCGGTCGCCAATACCCATTATGGGGCGATCATTCACGCGGGAGTCCTCGATCTGCTCAAGGGTTTGGTACATATCGCTGCCCATTACATAGCAGTTTTCAATAGTGGTATCAAAGCCAACACGTGTACGTATACCGATGATTGAACGCTTGATGTGTTTAGCGTTGATGATGCAACCGTCGGCTACGATAGCTTTCTCCATCAGCGTGCCTGATATCTTTGATGGCGGCAACATGCGTGCACGCGTAAATATGTGGTTCTTATCAAACAGGTTAAACTGAGGTATATCATCCGTTAAACCAAGGTTGGCATCAAAAAATGAGGGGATGGTACCGATATCGGTCCAGTAACCTTCGTATTGGTAGCTCGCTACGCGATGCTCAGTAATAGCCTGTGGAATGATCTCCTTACCAAAGTCAGGATGATCGTTTGATTGCAATAGATCAAACAGCAATTTACGGTTAAACAGGTATATACCCATTGATGCTAGGTATACACGGCCCTGCGCCTGCATTTCCTCGCTTACTTCTGATGCCCAGCTCTCAAAGTCCTTTTTCGGTTTTTCGATGAAGGATGTGATCATGCTGTTCTCATCGGTTTTCAAAATGCCAAAACCCGGTACATCGTTAGCGTGTACAGGTATGGTAGCGATAGATATTTCGGCTTCCTGCTCAATATGTTTATTGATCATGTCCTGAAAGTCCATCTGGTATAGCTGGTCGCCCGATAGGATGAGCACGTACTCAAACTCATGTACCATCAGGTGGTGTAAGCTTTGCCTTACAGCATCGGCCGTACCCTGAAACCACGATACGCTTGACGGCGTTTGCTCCGCCGCCAGTATGTCAACAAATGCCTCGCTGAAACTGCTGAAGTGGTAGGTATTTTTAATGTGCTTATTTAACGATGCCGAGTTGAACTGGGTAAGCACATACATACGCTCAATGCCTGAGTGTAAGCAGTTGGAGATAGGTATATCAACCAAACGGTATTTACCCGCTATAGGCACTGCCGGTTTTGAGCGCGTAGCTGTAAGCGGCGATAAACGGCTGCCCTGGCCGCCTCCAAGCACAATTGCTATTACGTTTGAACTCATGATGCTGTTATTATTCGGTTATAAAGGGTTACATATTCAGTGGCCGAACGATCCCAGGAGTGATCGAGCGCCATCATTGTTTTGCGTAATTTTTGTAAACGCGGCATATCGTTATACAACACAATAGCCCGGTTTACAGAGTAACATATATCATCAACACTGGCCTGGTTAAAGCGGATGCCATAACCGCCCTGCTCGCCAAAATCAATTACGGTATCTTTTAAGCCACCGGTGCTGCGTACAATTGGTAAAGTGCCATATCGTAACGAGTACATTTGGTTAAGGCCGCAAGGCTCCACACGCGATGGCATCAGCAAAAAGTCGGCACCTGCATAAAATAAATGCGCCAGCGCCTCATCGTAACCAATGAATACGTTATAATGTTCGGCATATTTTTCTTTAAGTGCCAATAGTTCCGCTTCCGTATTTTTATCGCCTGCGCCCAGCATTAAAAAATTAACGCGGCCATAGTTTTCCTGCAAACTGCGTTCAATAGCCGGAGCCAGCAGGTCGGCGCCTTTTTCACCCACTAAACGGCCTATAAAAACCACCAGCGGCAGTTCGGTACTTATACCAAAACGTTGGCAAAGTGCGGCCTTGTTTTTATTTTTTCCCTGGGTGATGCGTGTTGATGAGTATTTTGATGCAATAAGCTTATCGGCAGCCGGGTTCCACACATCGGTGTCAATGCCGTTTAATATACCCTGGCCTTTGTAGCCTTCGATATAAAAAAGGTATTCCAGCCCGTTGGAGTTTATGGTAAGCTCATGCAGATAACTTGGCGAAACCGTGGTATAAGCCGAGCCGCATTTAACCGCCGTAGCTAATGGGTTAAGCGCCCCGGCCCAATCTAACAAGCCGGTTTTAGTCATATCGATGTCGGGCAGATAACTTAGTTTCTCCCAATCCGTAGCGCCATGGTACTGGCCGTTATGTATGGTAAATACCGTGGGTATGTTAGCCAAACGCTTGTAAGCGTTGGAGTGCTGCAGCAGAAATGGCACCAAGCCTGAGTGATGATCGTGGCAATGAATAACATCCGGTGTTTGGCCGCTCCAGTTGATCCAATCCAGGAAAGCGATCTGGTATGCGATGAACTGGTCGGTTTCATCCGGATAACAATAAACTTCCTGGCGGTCTATCAGCCCCGGTATCTTCACCAAAAAAAGCTCAAAACCCAAGGCGTTCGTTTTCTCTTTAAGTATCTCAAAGTATAAGCGCCTTGTACCAAGCAGGGTCAGCCCCTGAAAAACGGTGTCAAACTCATGCTCACGGGTAAATTTGCGGTCGTAATAGGGCAGCACAACGGCAGCTTGCAAGCCGGCTGCTACCTGGTATTTGGGCAGCGCGCCTACAACGTCGGCAAGGCCGCCAACCTTGGCAACCGGAAAGCACTCGGCGCTTAAATGGTATATTCTCATCACAGGTTATAAATGGGCTTCAATGTACTAACATTAAGCCGTAACAAACAAACCCAATAAGCACAAAAATGTGTGATATTTTTAAAAAAATACGCTTTGCTGACCAAGCATTAAAATTTGATTAGCAACAGGTCAATCTTATTCAATTTCGCGCTTAAGCCATGCTACTACCGCTTTAATTTCGGTATAGCTGTAACCGTCGCCTAAAACCTCTTTCAGTGGTGCCAGGCGTTCGGGGCCATAGCTTTCAATGGCATCTTTTATAACGGGTACCTTGTTTTCATCAACAAACTCGGCAACCTCAAGCTCGCCGGTTTGTACAAACTGGGTCAGGTGCCCTTCAACCGTCATGGGCGAAAGGCCGCGTTCGGCAGCTATCTCTTGTATGCCTTTGCCTGCTTTGAAAAGGTTTAGGCTTTCCCTTTGGGTGTTGTTCACCTTTTCGCTGCGCGGCTTAGGCTGGCGCTTTGCCGCACGCTGCTTTACCTTTGATGACAGGTTGTTGGCACTGCAATAAGGTTTGATCACTTCCAGAAATTCGCGGCCGTACCTGGCCAGCTTTACATCGCCAAAGCCGGAAATATGGCGCAGTTCATCCATGCTTTGCGGCAGATAGGTGGCCATTTCCAGCAGAGTAGCGTCAGACAGGATAATATAGGCCGGTACATTTTCAAGCTTGGCAAAATGCAATCGTACACTTTTAAGCTGATCCAGTAACGGCGCTTCAAAGGGTAATGCTTCCTCGGTTTTTTCTTCGATGATCTGCGCTTCGGTCAACTCAACCTTTTCAAGGCCTTTAAGTATCGCCTCACTTTTGTCGGTCAGCTTAACTACGGGGTAGGCATCATCGGTTATTTGCAGATAGCCGTGGGCGTTCAGTTCGCGCAGGTAGCGCTGCCACTGCGCTTTACTGATGTCGGCACCTACGCCATAGGTTTTAAGCTGCTTGTGCTCATCACGGATCTTCTCGCTTTTTGATCCGCGTAAAAAATCGATCACATAACCTAACCCAAAGCCCTGGTTGAGCCGGTATACAGCCGATAGTGCCTTTTGGGCGATGAGCGTGCCATCAAACTTTTTAAACTCGCTGAGGCATATATCGCATGAGCCGCAATTGTCAGCCGTATCCTCATCAAAATAGTTCAGCAGGTATTTGCGGCGGCAGGTGTGCAGCTCGCAGTAAGTGGCCATGTCATTCAGCTTTTCAAGCAACACCCGGCTTTGCTCTTCATTATTTTCTAATGTTACAAAGCCTTTCAGCTTGATGGTATCGCCCGGCGAGTAATACAGCATGGCATCAGAGGGCAAACCATCGCGCCCGGCGCGGCCGGTTTCCTGGTAATAGCCTTCAATGTTTTTGGGCATATCCATGTGCACCACGTAACGTACGTTAGATTTATTGATGCCCATGCCAAAGGCAATGGTAGCTACCATGATCTTTACCTCATCGCGTAAAAAGGCTTCCTGGTTACGGGCTTTTGTGGTGTGATCGAGCCCAGCATGGTAAGCTTCGGCGCTATAGCCTTCCGCTTTCAGGTCGGCAGCCAGGGCTTCGGTTGATTTACGGGAGAGGCAGTAAATAATGCCCGAATCATTACGCCTGTCCGCCAAAAAGTTAAGCAGTTGGTTAAAGCTTTTGTTTTTGGGTAACACCCTATAAGTGATGTTCGCCCGGTTGAATGAAGAAACATAAACAGTGGGCTCATGCAGCGCAAGCTTCTCCAGGATGTCCTTTTGCGTCTGCTTATCGGCGGTGGCGGTAAGGGCAATTACGGGTATTTTATTAAAATGATCTTTGATGTGCGCCAGCATCAGGTACTCCGGCCTAAAATCATGCCCCCAGTGCGATATACAATGCGCCTCGTCAATAGCGAAGAGCGATACAGGCAACGATTTCAAAAAATCGATCAGCTTATTTTCGGTGCCGAACAAGCGCTCCGGGGCAAGGTAAAGCAGTTTTATCTGGTTGCTTTTTAGCCGGGTGATGATGTCGCGCTGTTCATCGGGTGTTTGGCTGGAGTTGAAAAATGCCGCCGGGATGCCGTTCACGTTCAGGCTGTCAACCTGGTCCTTCATCAGCGCGATGAGCGGCGATACGACAACGGTAAGCCCCGGCATTAACACCGCAGGCAATTGGTAGCAGAGCGATTTACCGCCGCCGGTTGGCATCAGCGCCATTACATCGTGCCCTGAAAGTATCTGCCCGATTATAGCTTCCTGCTGATGCCTGAACGCATTGTAACCAAAATATTTTTGCAGGGCCTGTAGTGGGGTCATGAGTATGTTAATGTGCAGATATGCTGATGTGCAAATGTGCGGATTATTGCGTGTGTGGCGATGCCTGTTTCAGGATATTTACATAAAAATTTTAGCGATCTTACCTGTAAATTATCGACATTTAACACCTGCGTTAATTAGGTAAACGCTTGCTGCACCATTATATGTTTAAAAGATTATTCACCCTGTTGCTGTGTCTTGGTTTGTGTGTAAATGCCTTGGCGCAGAAAATACAATCGCCCGATGAATTTTTGGGTTATAGCCTGGGCTCGCGGTTTACGCACCATGCCCGCATTGCCGAGTATTTTAATTACATAGCTAAAACCGCATCCAACGTAAAGCTGGCGCCTTACGGTACCACCAATGAGGGGCGCCCGCTGATGGCGATGTTCATCGCTTCGGCGCAGAACATTGGCAGGCTGGAAGAGATCCGCAAGAATAATTTAAGCATTGCCGGTATGGAAAAAGTCGCCGGGGCTATTAATAGTAACACGCCGGTAATAGTATGGCTCAGCTTTAACGTACATGGTAACGAGCCTAGTTCGAGCGAGGTATCTATGCAAACGTTGTACGATATGGTCGACCCCGCCAATACCCGCACCCAGGCCTGGCTAAAAAATACCGTAGTGGTAATTGACCCATGCCTTAACCCTGATGGCCGTGAGCGTTATGTTAACTTTTACAATTCGGCCAAAGGAGAGAAACCCGATGCCAACCCTGCCGCCCGTGAGCATTTTGAGCCCTGGCCCGCCGGGCGTACTAACCATTACTTTTTTGATTTGAACCGAGATTGGGCATGGCAGGTACAAAAGGAAACACAGGGCCGCGTAGCGCTGTATAACCAGTGGCTGCCGCAAATACATGTCGATTTTCATGAGCAGGGCTACAACGCGCCATACTATTTTGCCCCTGCTGCCGAGCCGGTGCACCAGGATATTACTCCCTGGCAGCGCGAGTTCCAGGTAATCATCGGTAAAAACAACGCGAAGTATTTTGACCAGAATGGCTGGGCTTATTTTACCAAGGAGATATTCGATCTGCTTTACCCATCCTACGGCGATACTTACCCGCTGTATAACGGCTCCATAGGCATGACGTATGAACAGGGCGGCATAGCCGGTGGCCTGGCTATACAAACCCGTACCGGCGATACGCTTACACTGGCTGATCGGATAGCGCATCATCACTCTAACAGCTTAAGTACCATTGAGGCGGCATCCGCCAATGCACAAAAAGCTTTAACAGAATACAAAAAGTATTTTGACGTGGGTCGCACCAATCCACCGGGAACGTATAAAACCTTTGTGATAGAAAACAGCAATAACGATAAGATAACCGCACTTGCCGCCCTGCTTAAACGCAATGGTATTGAGTATGGCTACGGGCTTGGCAATTCAGTACGCGGATTGAATTATATCACCGGAAAAACCGAAAGCTATAAACCCGCGGCTAATGATCTGGTGATAAATGCCTACCAGCCTAAGGCGGTTTTATTGAATGTACTGCTGGAGCCTAAAACATTTATTGCCGATAGCAATACCTATGATATTACGGGCTGGGCTTTGCCTTATGCTTACGGCTTAAAAGCCTGGGCGGTTAAGGAGTCATACAAACCGCAGCGGCAGTCGGCACCTGCTGTTGTTGCACCTGCTTACAGCAGCAACGCGGCTTATGCTTACGTGTCGGCATGGCAATCTGTAAATGATGTTAAGTTTTTGGCAAGCTTGCTTAAACGAGGCGTTAAAGTGCGCTATTCAGAAAAGCCTTTTGAGGCCGGTGGCAAAAAATTCTCTGCCGGCTCGTTGCTCATTACCCGGTCGAGCAATAAAGAAAAGGATTTTGATAAAACCATCCGATCCATCGCTGCCGAAACCAACCATCCGCTGGTGCAGCTAAATTCGGGCTTTGTGGATAAAGGCGCCGATATGGGGTCTGACTATATTAAATATATCCGCCCGCTAAAAGTGATTTTAGTGGCCGGTAATGTAACCTCATCAGAAGCTATTGGCGAAGTTTGGCATTATTTTGAGCAGCAGATAAATTACCCGGTTACGCTGGTGAACTACAGCGATTTGAGCCGTATGCGCTGGAATGATGTAGATGTGATGATTTTCGCGGATGGGAATTACGGCGATTTCCCGACCGACAAAATGCAAAGCTGGCTTAGCAGCGGCGGTAAATTGATAGCCATGCAGAATGCTGTAGCACAACTGGCAGATAAAAAGCTTTTTGGCATACGCGAAAAAGAGGCCGCGACAGATAAAAAGGATGATAAAAGCAAGGCCACCAATAAAGTAATTGCCTATGCCGACCGCGATAAAGAGGCTTTAAAAAGCAATGTACCCGGCGCGGTTTATAAAATCCACTTGGACAATACCCACCCTTTAGGCTTTGGTATGCCTGCGGATTACTATACGCTTAAAATGAATGAAGAGGTTTATGATTACCTGGACTCAGGCAGCAGCTGGAATGTGGGCGTGTTAAAGAAAGATGGTTATACCTCGGGCTTTGTGGGCCAAACCAGCAAAGCCAAACTGGTTGATGGTATGCTGATCGGCGTACAATCAGTTGGCCGGGGTTCGGTTGTATTCCTGGCTGATGATCCGCTGTTCCGCAGCTTTTGGGAAAACGGCAAGCTGTTGTTTGGCAACGCTGTATTTATGGTGCAGTAATCGCAAATGAATATTTGCAAAACGCCCGGCTGATATTTAGCCGGGCGTTTTGCATTATATACTGATCTGCTTGCAAATACAAATATTTTATATTAAATATGCAATCGATTGTTATAACCAAACAATCAAAGCCATAAACGATTGGCTTACCAATTATAACATTTTAGTATCTGATCATTTTTTGGCTGAAAGGCGGGCTTATTATTATGCTGCGTTATATCTGCCATCACTAACAGATTATAAAAACCTTAAATACCAATTATGAGCACAACGACTCAAACGGCCGAAGCGCCTAACAAAATGCTGTTCCTGGCCTGTTTTGTGGCTATTGTAACTACCTCGTTCGGGTTTATTTTACGGGCGCTAACGCTGCCGCAATGGAGTGCTGAGTTTAACCTCAGCAATACTCAAACCGGTGAGATTGCAGGGGTGGGGCTATGGCCATTCGCTATCAGTATTGTTTTGTTTAGTTTGATAATTGATAAAGTAGGTTATAAAAACTCCATGATCTTTGCTTTTATCTGCCATATCCTGTCCGCAGCTATTACGTGGTTTGCTACAGGTTATACCATGCTGTATATAGGTACATTTATTATGGCGCTGGGCAATGGTACCGTTGAGGCGGTTACTAACCCGGCAGTGGCCAGTATGTTCCCGAAGGAAAAAACCAAATGGCTTAACTTTTTACACGCGGGCTGGCCAACCGGTTTAATATTAGGCGGTGTTATGGCCCTGCTGATGGGTCCGGAAACCAACTGGAAGTTAAAGATATTACTGGTTTTGATACCTGCCCTGGGTTATGGCCTGTTAATGTTGCCGCATAAATTCCCGATCAATGAGCGGGTAAAGGCCGGTATATCTTATTTGGATATGCTGAAAGAAGTAGGCATTGGCGGTGCACTTATCATTGTAGGTTTGATTGTTTTCCAGATAGGCTCGGTATTCGGTTGGGCTACCAGCGTAAACGTAATTGTTACTTTGGCCATTGTGGGTTTGTTCGGGGCGTTTGTGCGTAGTTTTGGCAAGCCGTTATTTGTGCTAATGCTACTGATCATGCTACCGATGGCGATAACTGAATTGGGCACTGACAGCTGGATATCAGATTTAATGGCGCCTGCCATGTCAAAAATAGGGCTGCAGGGCGGCTGGATACTTATTTATACCTCAGCAATAATGGTGATACTGCGTTTTTGCGCGGGTAACATCATCCACCGTATATCACCATTGGGTTTGCTGGCCGTATGTTCGGGCGTAGCGGCGTTGGGTTTATTCTTCTTGTCCGGGGCAGATGGCGTAATGATATTGGTAGCCGCTACGATATTCGGCATCGGCAAAAGCTTTTTCTGGCCAACCATGCTGGGCGTAGTAGCTGAGCGTTTCCCTAAAGGCGGGGCACTTACCATGAATGTTACCGGTGGCGTAGGTATGATCGGCGCTGGCGTGCTCGGCGCGGTTATTCTGGGTTTTGTGCAGGATAAAACCATCGACAATAAACTACAGGCTTACGACAGCCAAAACAAAACAGAGCTGCATAGTACGTACGCCACAACGCCACGATCAAGCATGTTTGGTACTTACCAGGCTATTGACGCTGGTAAGCTTGCCGCCGCGCCCGTGGCCGAAAAGGCTACCGTAACAGGTGTGCAGGAGACCGCTAAAAAAGAAGCGCTGAAAACGGTGGCTTTATTTCCGCTTGGGCTGATGGTTTGTTATACTTTGCTGCTATTGTACTTCCGTTCAAAAGGCGGTTATAAAGCAGTGCATTTGCCCGAAGCCAACGCAGAAGTTAGCGCTCAGGGGCCATCGCCGGCTTAATGTTTAGCTTAAAAAAAAATAATTCGCGGAGCTTTAAAATAATAACTGTGGGCAGCGTTAATAGCGTAAACAGCAATAAGGCAATTTGCTTTTTTATTGCTTACTTTGCGAACAATTAAACCTGTTTATGCGCGCTGCCCTGCTAATTCTGCTGCTTTTGATTGGGAATGCTGTTTTTGCTGCACCAGGCAAAACGAATGAATTGCTGGATAAGCTCGACGTGGAACTTAACCGCAAAAGTGAGTACGATAACCAGAAGGAGCAGCGGCTGAAACAGCTTAAAACGCGGTTTGCCCGGGTACGCAATAACCCCGCCCGGAGCTTTGATGTTTGCTCGCAGCTTTACGAGGAATATAAATCATACAAATATGATTCGGCTTACGTTTACGCGCACAAACTGCTCCAGTTAAGCCAAAAGCTTAACGATGTAGGCAGGGAGTACACCAGCAAGGTAAAAGTTGGCTTTATCCTGTTATCGTCGGGCATGTTTAAAGAGGCCTTCGACAATCTTTCCGGAATTGACGCGCGTATGCTACCCGACACCATGCGGTATGAGTATTACCGGTTAATGATGCGGGCTAACTTTGACCTGGCCAATTATGATAACGATAACCAGTACTCACCGCAATATGTGGAGAAGGCCAATCAGTATATTGACTCGGCAATAGCGATCAGCGTACCCGGATCATACAATAATTTATACCTTATCGGCTACAAGAAGCTCAAGCAAGGCGACCCGGTTGCCGCTGAGGCTGATTTTTTGAAGCTACTGAACACCCAAAAACTTACCGAGCACCAGCATGCCATAGTAGCATCAACACTCGGCGACATTTACTTAAAAAACAAGCAGCGCGAAAAGGGAATCGAGCTGCTTATACAGGCAGTTACAAGTGACATCAGATCATCGACTAAAGAAACGCTGGCCATTTTCTGGCTTGCCGAAATATTTTATAAGCAGGGCGATATCAAGAACGCGTATAAGTACATCCAGCATGCCATGGCCGATGCTGATTTTTATGGTGCACGCCAGCGTCGCGCGCAAATCAGTTCCATCCTACCTATTATTGCTGCTGAGAAATTAAAGTACAGCGAGCGTGAAAAAACCCGTTTCCTGATATTCATCGTATCATTATCCGTGCTGGCTGCCCTGGTTATTGTAATATCGGTAATGCTGTTCAGGCAACTCAAAAACCTCAAGGCCAAAGAGAAGATAATTGAGGAAACCAATGCAGAGCTGGAAGCGATTAACGGTAAGCTTGAGGAAGATACACATATCAAAGAAGAATACATCGGCTATTTTTTTAACGTGATATCGGGCTATATCCTGAAACTCGAAAAACTAAAGCGCTCTGTCGACCTTAAACTCTCGCAAAAACGTTATGATCATATCCAGCTCATTGTGGATAACATTCAGATCAAAAAGGAGCGTGAGACCTTGTTCCACACGTTTGATCATGTGTTCATCAAAATATTCCCGAATTTTGTATCGTCCTTTAATGCCCTGTTCAAAAAAGAGGATCAGATATGGCCTAAGAGCGATGAGGTGCTCACTACTGACCTGCGTATCTTCGCGCTGATCAGGCTGGGCATAAATGACACCGAAACCATCTCCAAAATACTCGAGTATTCCGAAAAAACCATCTACGTGTACAAGATGCGCCTTAAAGCAAAATCACTTTTTCCGGGTGATGAGTTTGATAAACGTATAATGGACATTAAAGCGGTTGACAACACGCGGGGCGGTAAAAAAATTGCCGATAACGCGTAAAATATATCCCGGTTTAACACTATTCCACACTTAAGCGTGTTTCGACAAGCCTAAATTTGTTTAAATTTTTCAAATTTTTTATAAAATTAAAATACTGTAAATCAGGATTTTAATTTTAAATAATTCGATTTTTCCTTAAATTTTAGCTAAACAAATAGCTAAACGCTTGCAAGCTCATCAAATTTGTATCAGTTAAAACACCGGGCATCATTGTTTCGTATAAATTAATCTATCGAAACACTGTGGCAAATGGTGTTAACCAATTTAGATCCAATTAACCGATAACATTTTTTTGAACGAGCTGCACATGTATAAAACCTATACTAAAAGTTTTGTATTCGTTGTACTGTTATGCGTTACCGCATTGGGCAATGCTTTTGGCCAGGTAAGCATAAATCGGGTTGAACCTGCTTTTTGGTGGGCCGGCATGAAGAATAAGCAGCTTCAGCTTATGGTGAATGGCACGGGTATAGCTAAAGCCAAACCTATGATTACCTACCCTGGTGTTAAGATTACCGAGGTTGCCAAAACCGATAACCCCAACTATTTATTTATTTACCTGGATATAGCCACCTCGGCAAAGCCGGGTATTATGCGTATAAAATTCACCGGCGCCAATGGTGATGTAAAGGCCATAAGCTATGAACTGAAAGCCCGTACCGATCACAGTGGGGCGCTGGGCTTTAACAGTACGGATGTGCTTTACCTGCTTACGCCCGATCGTTTTGCTAACGGCAGCACCGAAAATGACGTGCTGGAGGCGGTTGGTGTTGACCGCAAGAACCCGGACGCCCGCCATGGCGGCGACCTGAAAGGCGTAGCCGACCATTTGAACTACATTAAGGATTTGGGTTTTACCACGGTTTGGTTTAATCCCGTACAGGAAAACCGGATGCCAAACGGCTCTTACCATGGTTATGCTATAACTGATTTTTATAAGATTGACCCACGTTTCGGCTCAAATGCCGAATTCAAGCAACTCACTGCCGATATGCATGCCAAGGGCATGAAGGTGGTGATGGATATGATATTTAACCACTGCGGCCTGGCACACCCCTGGATGAAGGATAAACCTGCCGCTGACTGGATAAATAATCCCGCAAAGTACGTACAAACCAACCACGCCAAGCTTACCGCGATGGATCCCCACGCAGCAAAAAAAGAGAAAGATATTTTGCTTGACGGCTGGTTTGTGCCTGATATGCCCGATTTGAACCAGCGTAACCGCCACCTGGCCACTTACCTCATACAAAACAGCATCTGGTGGATAGAGTATGCGCGTATTGACGGCATTCGCCAGGATACCTACCCTTACCCTGACTATGCCTTTATGGCCCGCTGGTGCAAAGAAGTGATGGCCGAGTACCCTAACTTTAACATTGTAGGCGAATCATGGTATGGTAAACCTGGTGAAACCGCCTGGTGGCAGCGTAACTCGGCCATCAACCCTAACAATACATACCTGAAAACGGTGATGGATTTCCCGTTAACTTTTACGGCTGATTGGGGTTTTAATGAGGATGCCAACAGGAATGGCGGCGAGCAATCAGGCATATACCAGATTTTTGAGGTAATAGCTCAGGACTTTTTATACCCGGATCCGAACAATATCCTTACCTTTCTGGATAACCATGACCTGGGCCGTTTTACCCGCAAGGATGATAAAAATCTTGACCGCTTTAAGCAAGCCTTCGCGTTTCTGCTTACCACGCGCGGCATTCCGCAGATATATTACGGTACAGAAATTTTGATGGAAGGCCCTAAAAGCGACGGCGACGGACAGATACGTAAGGACTTTCCGGGCGGCTGGCCTGGTGATAAAACCGATGCCTTTACCGCTGAAGGCCGCACTGACAAGCAGAATGAAGCCTTTAATTATCTGCGCAGACTGCTTAACTGGCGCAAAACCAATAAGGCGGTTACGGCAGGCAAGCTGATACATTACGCGCCTTATGACAATGTTTATGTATACGCCCGTATTTATGGTGAAAAAACCGTGCTGGTAATGCTCAACGCATCTGGCAAAGACCAAACCCTGGAGATGGCTCGCTTTACCGATGTTACCGGCAAGCACGCCGTTGGTACCGATGTAATAACGGGTAAGGCGGTCAGCATCAGCAAAAATGTTACGGTACCCGCCCGGGGCCAGTATGTACTCGAGCTTAATTAACTAACTAAATAAACCAAATAAACATGATGAGAACAACAGCAAAAGGCGCCCCCGCCTGAAGGGCTCATAATTTGAGGCACTTTTCAACCACACAATTATAACCAACTAAGTAACCATTGAATAAAGCTTTACGCATTAAAACCTTAATTTGTATGAGAAGATTTTATCTAAAAAACTATGTGCTTTTGCTTGCCATGATGCTTGTATCAGGCTTTGCATTTGCGCAATCAGGCAGTATAAGCGGTACTGTGCTTGATACCAAGCGCGAGAGCCTGCCTGGGGTATCAGTTACTGTTGACGGTACAACCGTTGGCACGGCTACTGATATGAACGGTGCTTTTAAGCTGAACAGCGTGAGCGCCGGTACACATACCATTACAGCCAAATATATCGGCTATACAACGCTAATCAAAACAGTCACCGTTACGGCAGGCCAAACCACCAATGTTGAATTTTTGCTGACGGCCGAATCACAATCGCTGAATGAGGTGGTAGTTATTGGCTACGGTACACAACAGAAAAAGGAACTTACCGGTTCCATTACGTCAATTAGCTCGAAGGATTTTCAAAAAGGTACCATTACCTCGCCGGAGCAACTGATAAACGGTAAACTTCCGGGTGTTCAGATCGTATCTGGCGGAGGCCAACCAGGCGCGGGCAGCGAGATACGCATACGTGCAGGAGCTTCACTTAATGCCAGCAATGCGCCGTTGATTGTTGTTGATAACGTTCCGCTTAATAACGAGTCGATACCAGGTGTAGCTAACCCGCTGACGCTGATCAACCCTAATGATATCGAAAATTTCACAGTTTTAAAAGATGCCAATGCAACGGCTATTTACGGTTCAAGAGCATCAAATGGCGTTATATTGATAACCACTAAAAAAGGAGGCAGTGGCAAACCTCAGATCAACGTTACGTCACAAAACTCCATCGCGACAGTTGCGCGTAAAGTAAATAACTTATCCGCCGCTGAAGTGCGCGATTATGTAAATGCTAACGGAACACAAGCGCAAAAAGACCTGCTGGGCGACGCGAATACTGATTGGCAGAAAGAAATATTCCGAAATGCGTTTACAACCGATAACAATGTTAGCGTAACCGGTAAAAAAGCAAATACACCATACCGATTAAACATAGGTTACCTTAACCAGGACGGTATACTGATGCGCGATAACATGAACCGTGTATCAGGCGCGCTTACGCTTTCGCCAAAATTTTTGGATAATCACCTTAAAATTGATCTGAATTTAAAAGGTAGTTACTCACGTTCTACGTTCGCTAACCAGGGCGCTATTGGATCAGCCATTATGTTTGACCCAACCCAGGCTGTAAATGCGGAAAACAAATACGGCAATTATTTTGAGTGGACTAGCGGAGATGTTCCAAACCCGAATGCCCCACGCAACCCGGTAGCCTTAATTGAGCAAAGGGATGATAAAGGACGTGCTGCACGTAGTTTTGGCAATTTGCAGGTAGATTATACTTTACCTTTTTTACCTGAATTGCGCGCCAATGTTAACTTGGGTTATGATATTTCGCGTGGCCAGGGCACAACCGTTATCCCCGATTTTGCTGCACAGAACTACGCTACCAAAGGCTTACGCTCTCGTTATATGAACGATATTAATAACAAGGTACTGGAGTTCTTTCTTGCCTATAAAAAAGATTTTAAATCAATTAACAGCAACCTTGATGCGATTGCCGGTTATGGTTACTATGATAACAAGCGTACTAACTTTGCTTACGCAAGTTATCAGTTTGATGGTACAACGGCAATATCAAACCCTGTTTTCCCGTATGATATACCGCGCAGCAGGTTATTATCATACTATGGTCGTGCTATTTACACTTATGCCGGTAAATATATCCTGTCAGGTACGGTACGTACCGACGGTTCATCAAGGTTTAGCCCTGAAAACAGGAACCGCTGGGGCGTATTTCCTTCAGGTGCGTTTACCTGGCGGATCAGTGAGGAGCCTATGCTGAAAAGCAGCAATGTGCTGTCTGACCTGAAATTGCGTTTAAGCTACGGTGTAACCGGCCAGCAGGATATTGGTAGCCTGTACTCTTACCTACCTAACTATGCGAAGAGTTCAAATGAATCGCAATACCAATTCGGTAATGAGTTTTATTATATGTATGCCCCATTGGCTTATGATAAGGACATTAAGTGGGAAACTACCGCCACAAGTAACATCGGTTTAGACTTCGGTTTCCTGAATGGCCGTTTAGCCGGTAAGCTGGATGTGTTTTACAAAAAAACTAAAGACCTGTTGGCTGTGGTTAATATACCTGTGGGTTCAAACTTTAGCAATCAGTTACTTACCAACGTGGGTAACATGGAAAATAAAGGTGTTGAGCTTGAACTGAACGGTTCGATAATTAAAAGTAAAAAGCTGAACTGGGATATGGGCTTTAACTTCACCTATCTCCAAAACAAGGTAACCAACCTCACCTTGGTTGATAACCCCAACTATTTCCAGCAGGCAGGCTCAATAACCGGTGCTACAGGTAACTTTATACAAGTACATACCGCGGGTAAAGCACCGTTCAGCTACTATGTTTACAAACAGGTATACGGCACCGATGGTAAACCGCTTGAAGGTGTTTACGAGGATTTAAATGGTGATGGTTCCATTACCGCCAGCGACAGGTATTTCTATAAAAGCCCCGCGCCTAAATTCCTGATGGGTTTCAGCACATCGCTAAACTATCAAAGATGGACTTTGGCTACTGTGTTGCGTGCAAGTTTGGGTAATTATATGTATGATAACGTATCATCAAACCTGGCTACACGTTCAAACCTGCTTAATCCGGCCGGTAGCATTAATAATGCGCCGGTGGAGTTCTTAAACAGCGGTTTCACAATCAATCAATACAATAGTGATTACTTTATACGTAACGCATCGTTCCTTAAAATGGATAACCTGAGCCTGAGCTATAATATCGGCCGTTATAATTTTTCAGCCAACGTGCAAAACGTATTTGTGGTGAGCAAATATAAAGGTGTTGATCCGGAGATATTTAACGGTATTGATTATACCCTTTATCCGCGCCCGCGCATTTACACACTGGGTGTTAACGTAGGTTTTTAACCAATTTAACGAGATTATTTTATGAGAAATAAATTAAAAATATATGCAGCCCTGATGGTAATTGTTGTGGCTGTAACATCGTGTGCTAAGGATTTGAATCTGAAGCCAACCAATGATGTAACTTCAGACGTGGTTTATGCTACGCCGGCGGGTTACAAGGGCGCGCTGGCCAAAGTATACGGCAGCTTTGCGCAAACCGGTAACAGCGGCGCGGGCAGCGGCGATCTGGGTGGTATTGATGCCGGTACATCCGACTTTTTCCGCCTGTATTTCGGCGCTCAGGAACTATCAACAGACGAGGCTGTTTGTGCCTGGTTGGGTGATCCGGGTGTTTCAGAGATTGACCAGATGACCTGGTCATCAACCAACCTGATGCTGCAAGGCCTTTACACCCGTTCTATTTACCAGATCACGCTGGTTAACGAGTTTATCCGCGAGAGTACGGACGCTAAGCTGGCAAGCCGCAACATTACCGGTAACGATGCTGCCGAAATTAAATATTACATTGCCGAAGCGCGTTTTCTGCGTGCCTTTCAATACTGGGTGCTGATGGACCTGTACGGTAACCCGCCGTTTATTACCGAAAATGATAATATTGGTAAAGAGCTGCCAAAGCAAACCACCAGGGCCGCGCTGTTCAGCTATGTGGAATCAGAACTGAAGGCTGTTGAAACGTTATTAAAAGATCCGCGCACTAACGAATATGGCCGTGCTGATAAAGCTGCAGCCTGGGCATTGCTTGCCCGCCTGTACCTGAACGCCCAGGTTTACACAGGTAGCGAACGCAATGCCGACGCAATCACCTATGCTAATAAAGTAATTGGCGCAGGTTACACCCTGCATAGCCAATATAAAAACCTGTTTTTGGCTGATAACAATGTAAACAACCCTGAAACTATCTTCGCAATTGCTTACGATGGTGTTAAAACCCAAAACTACGGTGGCGCTACTTACCTGATCAATGCGGCTATTAATGCAGCTATGAACCCTACCAGCTTTGGCGTACCAAACGGTGGCTGGGGTGGTAACCGTACCCGTCAAAACCTGCCGAACAAGTTTACCGATGCTTCAGGAGCTACCGATAAGCGCGCCATGTTTTTTGGCGACAAACGTAATGTTGATGACCTGGCCACCTTTACGGATGGTTTGGCGGTAACCAAATTCAAAAACATCACCCAATCTGGCGCAACCGCGCCATCAGTAGGCGGTACGTTTTGTTCAATGGATATCCCGCTGTTCCGTTTGGCTGAGGCATACATGATCTACGCTGAAGCAACTTTGCGCGGCGGTAACGGAGGTAGCCTTGCAACCGCAACCAGTTACTTTAACAATTTGCGTACCCGTGCTTATGGCAATGCTTCAGGTAACGTTGCTTCCATTTCATTAAATGATATTTTGGACGAACGCAGCCGCGAGTTTTACTGGGAAGGCCAGCGCCGTACTGACCTGGTGCGCTTTGGTAAATATACCGATGCCTCGTACCTGTGGCCATACAAAGGTGGCGTAAAGGCCGGCCGTGGTGTTGAAACTTACCGTAACTTGTTCCCAATCCCATCAACTGACATTATAGCTAACCCGAATCTGAAACAGAATACAGGCTATTAAAATATTACGATATATGAAATCTCATATCATAAAAACATTGGCATTTGGCATGATGATGCTGGTGCTGTGGTCATGCAAAAAAGATGAAGTGCAAAGTGTAGCGTCTGACAGCCCGGCAAGCGGCACCTTAAAGGCATCAGAAACTACTTTAAACCTTGAGAAAGCGAATGAGGCCGAAACTGCGGTAACTTTTAATTTTACCGAGCCCGATTTCGGGTTCAAAGCGGCGGTGAAAAATACCTTGCAAATAGCTATTAAAGGTTCAAACTTTGCTGCGCCGAAGGAGGTTGCCATTGATGCCAAAGTAACATCAAAAACCTACACTGTTTTGGAGTTTAACCAAGTGCTGCTGGCGCTTGAACTGCCTTTTGATTCGGCTACGGAAATTGAAGCGCGCGTTAAATCTGAAGTAAATGATAAACTAAAAACTATTTATTCAAGTACCGTAAGCATGTCGGTAAAACCCTACCCGCTTATTGCCTGGGCATATGTGCCGGGTAACTACCAGGGCTGGAATCCGGCTACTGCCGATAGCTTAATATCAGCCACCGGAAACGGTATTTACACGGGTTATATTTACTATAACGCTGATGCCGGTAATAACTACGAATTTAAAATTACCCCGGCTAAGAGCTGGGCTACTGCCTACGGCGATGGTGGAGGCGGCTCATTGAGTACATCAGGCGGAAACCTTAAAGTTGCAGGCCCGGGTTCTTATCAGATCACCGCTAACCTGAATGCTCTTACTTACGAGATTAAAAAGTACAGCTGGGGTATCATCGGCAGCGCTACACCAACCGGATGGGATTCAGATACGGACATGAAGTATAACAATGGTACAGGTGTTTGGAGCGTTACCTTGCCACTAACCGTTGGCGAAATTAAATTCAGACTGAATGATGATTGGGGCACCAACTACGGTGGTGCAGGCGGCGTGCTGAATACAAACAATGATAATAATATCAAAATAGATGCTGCCGGTAATTACAGGGTAAGCATAGATATTAACGCCAAAACGTATACAATTACTAAACTATAAACTGACCCTTTTTAACCCCGGCCTAAGCCGGGGTTATTTTTTCTGATCACACATTAATCAGTTTATTTCATGAAGATATTTGATAGAGCTATTTGGGCTCTCGGGGTATGCTTTGCTTTTACCTTACCGGTTTTTGCTCAAAACAACCCGGTTAGGCCAATGGGCGATGTTACCACAGTAACCGAAAACGGCCAGCATTTAAAAATCGCTACGCAAAATGCCCGCGCCGAGATTACAGTGTATAGCCCCTCGGTTATCAGGGTGCGTATTGATAAAAAAGAGCTTGCGTCTGATTTTTCGTACGCGGTGATAGCCAAGCCACAACAGGGAAAGGCATCCATCACCCAAAATGATAACGAGATACAGTTAGTTACCGATTCGGTTAAGATGATCATCGGTAAAAAGCCTTTCAGTGTTACCTTTTATACGCCTGATGGTAAGGTGATCAGTCAGGACGAAACTGGCCTGGCTACCTCATGGGTAAGTGATTACGTAACTACTTACAAAAAAATGCAGGATGGCGAGCGTTTTGTTGGCCTGGGCGAAAAAACCGGCGCGCTTGACCGCCGTGGTTCAGGCTATACGCACTGGAACTCGGACGTGTTTGGCTACCGTGTTGATCAGGATCCGTTGTACTCTACCATTCCGTTCTACATCGGCATACACCATGGGTTGAATTACGGTATATTTTTAGATAATACCTGGCAAAGCGATTTTAACTTTGGCGCCAGCAACAACCGCTTTTCATCATTCGGTGCGCGTGGCGGTGAGATGAACTATTACTTCATCTACCACAAAAACCTGGCGGATATCATTACCTCGTACACCGCGCTTACCGGCCGCATGAATTTGCCGCCGCTGTGGAGCCTGGGCTATCAGCAAAACCGCTATAGTTATTACCCCGATACCGAGGTGTACCGTATAGCCCAAACACTGCGCGAGAAAAAGATACCTGCTGATGGCATTACGCTCGACATCCATTATATGGATAAATACAAGGTGTTCACCTGGGACAAAAACCGTTTTCCGGATCCCGTGAAAATGAATAGCCGGTTGAAGGAAATGGGTTTTAAAACCACGGTAATTGTTGACCCTGGTGTAAAAACCGAGGCCAGTTACGGCGTTTACGAACGCGGACAGAAGAGCGACATTTTTATAAAATATGCTGATAATACCAACTATACCGGCGAGGTGTGGCCGGGCTGGTGCCATTTCCCAGACTTTACCGGTGCTAAAGGGCGCGACTGGTGGCAGGGTGAAATAAAGCAATACGCTGCTGATGGTGTTAGCGGTATTTGGAATGATATGAACGAGATTGCCACCTGGGGACAGAAAATGCCCGATAACGTGATCTTTGACTGGGAAGGCCGTAAGGCAGCCCATCCCGAAGCGCGTAATGCTTATGGCATGCAAATGGCCAGGGCCAGTTATGAGGGTTTCCGCAAGGCATTGAATAAGCGGCCGTTTATTTTGAGCCGTTCGGGTTATGCAGGGCTGCAACGTTACTCAGCCCTATGGACTGGTGATAACCGTGCCGAAGATGACCACATGCTGCAAGGCGTTAGGCTGCTGAGCAGTTTAGGGCTGAGCGGCGTGCCTTTCAGTGGTATGGATATAGGCGGCTTTACCGGCAATGCCAGCGTTGCGCTGTACACTAAGTGGGTGCAGATAGGCGCATTTAATCCATACTTCCGTAACCACACCGGTGTAAACACCAAATCGGCCGAGCCATGGGCTTTTGGTGAGGAAACACTGGAGGTAGCGCGCAACTACATTAACCTGCGCTATAAACTGCTGCCATATCTATACTCTACCTTTTATGAAGCCACACAGGATGGTTTGCCTGTAGTACGCTCCCTGGCTATCAATTATACGCACGATGCGAAGGTATACCAGTATCAAAACCAATACCTGTTTGGCAATGCTTTTCTGGTAGCGCCGTTTGCCGGTGCTGATGCGTACGGAATCGTTTATCTGCCCAAAGGCAAATGGTATAACCTGTATTCGGATGAGTTGAGTGATGGCGGTACCGAAACTATTGTTAAACTGGCCAACAACAAGTTGCCGGTTTATGTAAAGGAGAGTGCCATCATCCCGATGCAATCGCTGATACAAAACACTACAGAAAAACCTACCGATACGCTTAACGTACATATTTACAAAGGCGATGTAAATAACAGCTTTGTGTATTATGAGGATGACGGTGAAAGCTACGATTACGAAAAAGGCAGCTTTTATAAACGCACCATCAGCTATAATGCCGCCAAAAAAGCCATCACGTTTGCAAAGGCGGATGGATCGATGGCATCAAAGTTTAAACATATCCGCTTGTATATGCACGGTTTTGGCAATACCGACCTAAAAGCCGGCGGCAAACAGTTGCAGGCTAAAGCGGAGTTTGTATCGTTCATCAATCCGGTTTCAAAATTTGATCCGCAGGGCGTGGCCAATGCTGCCGAGGGTAGCAATACGCGCACGGTTACCTTGCCTAACAACAGCGCCGAATTTGTTATTAACTATTAACAGCTACCAAAATATAAGTTATGAGAGTAATATATAAACTATCCATTATAGCGCTGCTGCTGGCCAATGTGGCCTGTAAAAAAAGCAGTCCTGCTGGTCCAACGCCTACTGATCCGGAAACCGAAACGCCGGATACCAGCAGCAACGGCATCCCTAACAATGCGGGCGATGGGGTTACATTTATTAATAACGGTACATCGGCCATATTTAACCTGTACGCGCCGGGTAAGGTATCGGTATCGGTAATTGGCGATTTTAATAACTGGACCACAACCACCATGAAACGCAGTACCGATGGTACCCGGTGGTGGGCGCAGGTTGATAACCTGGATGCCAATACCGAGTATGCTTATCAATATTTAATTAACGGTAACCTGCGTGTAGCCGACCCTTATACCGAGAAGATACTTGACCCGGATAACGATAAATATATCCCGGCATCGGTATACCCTAACCTGAAAGCTTATCCGGCAGGAAAAACCACTTCCATTGTAAGTGTAATGCAGGCCAACCAGCCTTCATACACCTGGAAAGTGAGTAGCTTTACCCGCCCCGCTAAAAAGGACCTGGTGGTATACGAATTACTGGTGCGCGATTTTGTTAAAGATCATAGCTACAAAACCATTATTGATACGCTGGATTACATCAGTCGGCTTGGTGTTAACGCTATTGAGCTGATGCCGGTTGCTGAATTTGAGGGCAATGAATCATGGGGGTATAATGATTCCTTCTTTTTCGCGCCCGATAAGTATTATGGTACCAAAAACGACCTGAAAGCGCTGGTTGATGCCTGCCACCAGCGCGGTATTGCTGTTATTATGGATATTGTGCTTAACCATGCCTTTGGCTCATCGCCCATGGTGCGCATGTACTTTGACCAAAATACCGGCAAGCCATCATCATTAAGCCCGTGGTTTAATGTGGATGCCAAGCACCCGTTTAATGTGGGGTATGATTTTAACCACGAAAGCCCGGCAACCAGGTATTTCTCAAAAAACGTAATGCGCCACTGGTTGAAAGAGTATAAAATTGACGGTTACCGTTTCGACCTTTCAAAAGGTTTTACGCAAAGCAATAACCCGAATGATGTGAACGCATGGTCTGCATACGATGCCAGCCGCATTGCCATCTGGAAAGATTATAACAACTTCATTAAAACCGTTGACCCTAACGTTTATGTGATATTGGAGCACTTTGCCGCCGCACAGGAAGAAAAGGAGCTTGCTGCTGAAGGCATGATGCTTTGGAATAACCTGGCTCATGGTTTTCAGGAAGCTAATATGGGTTGGATAAACACGTCAGACCTGTCGCAACTTATGTTTGCCGCGCACACCTTTACCATTGCTGATGGTTTGGTGAGCTATGCCGAGAGTCATGACGAGGAGCGCGTGATGTTTAAAAATATAACCTATGGTAATCAGGATGGTTACAATGCCCGCCTGCTGAACAATGGCCTGAAACGCGGCGCCATGACGGCGGCCTTTCTGATGGCATCGCCGGGCCCGAAAATGATTTGGCAATTTGGTGAGCTGGGTTATGACGTCAGCATTGACCAGAACGGCCGTACCGGTAACAAGCCCATACTTTGGAATTATCAAGACGTACCCGAGCGCAAGGCACTGTACAATGCATACGCCAAATACATAAAAATGAAGTTGAAAAACCCGGTGTTTGGTGCTAATACCGCAACCTATACCCTTACGGGCGCGGTGAAAAATATGGCGCTTAGCGGAAGCGGGGTTGATGTGCAGGTAGTAGGTAATTATGATGTAACAGCCAAAACCGCTACACTAGCATTCACCAAAACCGGTACCTGGTATGATTATGTTACCGGCAGCACGCTTAACGTAACCAGCACAAGCATGAGCCTCACCCTGCAACCGGGCGAGTATCACATATACAGCTCAGCACAGCTGCAATAGATAACAGCATTTGTGTTAAATGTTGTTGGTTTAATTTAGTTAGAAAAGCCGCTCCGCAAGGGGGCGGCTTTTTTGCATAAAAAAGCGCCCCGGCATTATGCCCAAGGGCGCTCTCACTATAACTAAACTCACTGTTTACTTGCTTTTTAGCTGCTGTATGTGGCTGCGCAGCTCGTTTATTTCGGCTTGCTGCTCTTTAATGGCGCCAACCAATATAGGTATCAGCTTCTCGTAATCAATTGTACCGGTGGTCACGGTGCGCTGGTTGTTTTTACCGGCACTGTACCACTTGTTATCCTGTTTTACCAGTTCGGGCAGTATCAGCTTAACGTCGTCAGCCGAGAAACCGTACTGGGTGCCTGATGGTAAGTTTAATTGTTTGTATTTGTCTTTATCAAACTCAAACTTAAGCGGCTCGAGCTGATTAACGTAGCTAAGCGAATTACGTATTGGTTCGCTGTTCTTTTTCAGTTGCTTGTCGCTTACAGTTTGCGCCGAAGCCGTGTTTAATATAAAAGCACTTGCAATGGTTGCCAGGGCAACACCAATTTTATTGATAGTCATGATATAAATTAAAAATAAAGGTTAAACAAACGTGGGCGGCAACCGCTGCCGCATGCGTTTAGTTAAAGGGGTAAAAAAATAAAAAAAGCGCTCAGGCTAAAAAACGGCCGTTTGGCGGGGGAGTAGGTACAGATGGAAAGTAAGCCGAAAGATCGTCGCTATCGGCATGTAAGTAAGTATTTGCGCGCGCTTTAAAATGCGGGGCGGGTAGCAGCCATTCCGGGTGGTGCAGCCAAAATTCATTCATAACCGTTTCCTTACTTTCGGTACGTGACGATGAATTTTCCTCATCGTCGGCATAAATTTTTTCAGAAAGCTCGGTGCCGGTATGGCTGATTATAGAGAGCAGGGAGATACCTGTTTTTTCCATTACGGAAAAAATGAGCACGAAGGTGAGCAGATATCTTAACAGGCTTACTCTCATTATCAAATGAATGTACTTTACTATGCAAACATAGTAAAAATGATTTGGTTTTTAAAACTTTTACGTTTATAATATAACCCATGCAATATTGTGCTTAACACGCACTGCTACCAAAAAAGTTAAGTAAATAATTGCGACCTTTACGCGCCGCGTTTACCGGCATTTTTACATGGATTTTTTACACACCCTGTTAGGGGAAGATATTAAAGCAGGTTTACTTATCATCCTGAACCTGATTGTTATAGAGAGCCTGCTCTCGGTTGATAACGCCGCGGTATTGGCTACCATGGTGCTTGATCTGCCGAAGGAGCAGCGTAATAAAGCCCTGCGTTATGGCATTATAGGCGCTTATGTTTTCAGGGGCATTTGTTTATTTTTAGCGGCATGGCTGGTAAAAATATGGTGGCTTAAACCGTTGGGTGGCCTGTACTTATTATACCTGGCTTTCAACTATTTTAAAACCAAAGCCGGCAAGTCAGCCGATAAGGAAGACGAGAACGTTGATAAAAACGAAAGCTGGATTTATAAATCAACCGTAGGTTTAATAGGTAACTTTTGGGCAACTGTAGCGCTGGTTGAGGTGATGGACCTCGCCTTTTCCATCGACAACGTATTTGCCGCCGTAGCCTTTACTGACCACGTTTTTTTGATCTATACGGGCGTATTCATCGGCATACTGGCTATGCGTTTTGTGGCGCAGGCTTTTGTTAAGCTGATGGAAAAGTTCACCTTTCTGGAAACCATCGCGTTCATCGTGATCGGTGTATTAGGGCTTAAACTGTCATCATCATTATATACCCACTTTTACCCCGAAACACCATTATCCCATGCTATTGAGGGTGAGCGTACCGATCTGTTCGTGTCCATCTTTACCGTAGCCATATTTATAATCCCGGTGGTAACTTCGTTGCTATTCAACTTCCCTAAAAGAAATGTGATTGAGCCTGAAGTAGCAGAAGATGCAGAGGGGGTGCTAAAAAAGAGCTAATGAATAAACTGATCGCGTCTCTATTCGGCATTGGTTACATAAAAGGTGGCGGCACGTATGCCTCCATTTTTACCTGCGTTGTGCTTTATTTTCTATGGCAGGTTCCGGCAGTGTTGATGCCTTTACCCAACGTACTGATTGGTTTGGCTATACTGCTTATTGGTATATACACCGGTAACAAGGTGGAACCATTTTGGGGTAAGGACAGCTACCGTGTAGTTATTGACGAGGTTGCGGGTATGTGGATAACCATGCTGTTTGTGCCCGTCAATAATATTAAACTGCTTGTTGCCGGGCTGATACTGTTTCGCTTTTTTGACATGGTAAAACCACTTGGCGTGCGTCGCATGGAAGCGCTAAAAGGCGGCCTGGGCGTAATGATGGATGATGTGTTGGCCGGTGTTTATGCTAACATCACATTGCAGGTTTTAGTATTTTCGGGCCTGTTGAAATAAACTTTTGCTTTTGAAGTTGTTATTAAAGATATATCCCCCAAAAAGAAAATATGCTATCTGAAAAACTGAAAGACGAAACCAAAACATATCACCACCAAACAGAAGTAGCCCTAATTGGCCGTATAAAGGCGATAAGTAATAAGGATGATTACGCCTCATTATTAAAAATGTTTTACGGCTATTTTGGCGGGCTTGAAAAACATATTGATGCCGCTATTGATACCACTTTAATAGATGATTACCATCAGCGCCGTAAAACCTCAGCTATAGCCGAAGATTTGGAAGCGCTTAACGAGAATGTGCCTGTCGTGGCCGATGGCGACAGCCTGCCGGTATTAACCAACCACTTGCAGGCCTTGGGTGCGCTGTACGTAATTGAGGGTTCAACCCTTGGCGGTAAAATTATCAGTAAAATGATTGTGCAAAAGCTCGATCCGTCACACGGTAACGCCCTTTCGTTTTTCAACAGTTATGGCGATGATACCATGAACATGTGGAACGCTTTTAAAGAAAAAATGAACAACCAGGCGCAAACCGAAGCGGAGCAGGAGGTTGTGACCGAATCGGCCAACAGTACATTCAGGCACTTTGCCGACTGGATTGCACGCTGCAATTAAGCGGGGTTGCTGAATTCTACATAAAAGGTTGAACCCTTGCCCAACTCGCTATCCACCCATATTTTGCCGCGGTGCTTTTCAACAATGCGCTTTACTATGGCCAGGCCAACGCCGCTGCCCTCAATGTCCTTCACATTGTCCGTGCGGTTAAATAGCTCAAATATGCGCGGAAGTTGCTTAATATCAATACCAAGCCCGTTATCTTTTATCCGGTAAAGTACCCCGGTATCAGTTATTTTACCTTCAATGCTTATTTGTTGCGGATCAGCACGCTGCGAGTATTTAATAGCATTACTCAACAGGTTGGCAAAAACCTGTAACAGCATAATCGGGTCGCCTTTTACAACCGGCGTTTCACCTATGGTAATCTGTAGCCGTGCGGTATCATATACCAGTGATAGGTCCTTAATAATGTCATTTACCATTGGCCCTATCTTTACATCCATAAAGTCGATCTCTGAACGGCCGATGCGCGAGTAATCCAGCACCTCATTAATCATGTAATTCATCTTGTCGGCGCGGTCAACAATACGGTCAATAACGCGTAATGCTTCTGGGCGGATGGATGCATCACGGGTAAGTAACTGGGCATAGCTTTTGATTACCGATATCGGGTTTTTTAAATCGTGCGATATGGTGAAGCTAAAGGTGTCAAGCTCCTCATAAGCCTGTTTAAGCTTCTCGTTAAGCTGACGGATCGCACTCGCTTTTTGGTTGATGGCGTAAGTGAGCTCTTCCTTTAAGCGTATAACGGCTTTAACTTCCTCGTTGCTCCAGGCAGCGGAGCGTGCCGTAACCGTTTCGGCCCAGGCTTCGAACGAGGTGCGTGGCGATATGTTCAGCATGCCATTGTTGTCCACCTCTGCCGGCTTTTCGGGATTTCCTGCCCAGGTGATCTGTTTTAGCTGTTCGGGCTTAAACCATATCATATATTCGCCCATCTCCTTTGATATAGCCGATACGATAATGCCGCTCGCTATATCCTTATATTTTAGTGCCGGCGCATATTTGTTTGACAGGTGATCGGTGCAAAAGAAAGTGTCCGTAACATCAGTCTTTATCCATTGCAGCAGCCCGGCTAACTGATCGTCGTTAGGTACTTTTCCAAATTTAAAGGTATTGCCTTCATAAATTAACACGGCGCCGTCGGCATAAGTAACGTTAAGGATGCTAACCTCATCGGTAGTAAGTGCATCTTCCAGGCTGTTGCTGCGCTGCATCTGCTTGGATATTTTTTCGACGTTTGCAAATAGCTGGTCCTGCAGCTGCTGGTTTTCCTCATCCTGCCTGAATTCTAAAGCTGATGATAGTATCTGCCCAATTAGTTTGGCGGACTCACGGGCTTTATAGTCAATATATCTTGGTGTATAGCTATGGCAGGCAATCAGCCCCCAAAGCTCTTTTTTGTACATTAATGATATACTGAAGCTCGACGCCACCCCCATGTTTTTTAGGTATTGTATATGGATGGGCGATACGGCACGCAATTGCGAGCAGGTGAGGTTGAGTGGTTGCGGCTCGCCGTCAGCAAGGGTTACTATTTTTGAGGGGATGCTGTTTACATCCGCTATGATACGGGTGTGGTTGAGTTTGTAAAGCTCGCGCGCTTGTTTGGGTATGTCTGATGCAGGGTAATGCAAACCCAGCCATGATTCCAGCTCCTCGTTTCTGGCGTCGGCTATTACCACGCCGTGCCCGTCGGCAGCAAAGCGGTAAACCATCACGCGGTCATACCCGATCACTTTTTTTACCTGCTCAGCCGAGTTGTTCAACAGGTTTTGCAGGTTTTTGTCGGCCAGCATTTCAGATATCGAACGCCCGATCATCTTTTGCATATCCGCGGTCGCCTCAGAATTAGCGGGCTCAAACTCCAGTACAAACAAATCGTCGGCCTGGTGAATGATCATGTAATAGCTATTGCCGTTTAACTCCAGCTGAAAAGGATTGATCTGCTCAAAGCTTTTGGTTGTTTTGCCGAAGGTAACCAGCTGGCTGATAAAGCCCATCGGCTCGTTTGGGCTCAGGGCATACTCCACCTCGCTTAATTCCTTACCTAATAAAAGCGATGGCAGGCCCGGTATTAAGTCGCTTACATTCTCGCTATGATAGCGTATAATATTGTCGTTATCAACTGCTATCAAAAAACCATAAGGCTGAATTTGGCCGGGTATGTGAATAGGTTCTCTGTCACAGTTGGTCAGATCAACATTAAACGCCATAGGGGATTGTATTTATAAGTAAATATTTATAACAAATATGAAAAAATAACTGAAACTATAAAGCCAATTAAATTCAAAATGTTTTGCTGTGCGGGTATGTAAAGTAATATTAATACAGGCGGTTAATGCCCGCGGGCGCTTAAAAAAGCAAAGCGGTTATTTAGCAGGTAATTTGGTTGATACAATGTGCGCTTTTGCTAAAAAAGTACATACTAAGTATATATTTATGCAGTAGCTTTATAGTCATGAATCATCACCTTTTAAAATCGATTATGAAGAGAGCCTTTTTGCCGGCATTGTTTGCCTCGGCAATCATACTACTATCATGCAGTACCAAGCCTGCCAATGATGTAGAAAAGGAAGAACCCAAGGTAGCCGACAGTACCGGCTTTACCGTAAAAACAATTTACAGCGAACTAAGTAACCCGTGGGGGATGGTATGGCTGCCTGATGGCCGCCTGCTGGTTACCGAGCGTGCCGGTGAGATACTGGTTTTTAAGAACGATAAATTTACCGGTGAAAAGCTTAAAGGCGTGCCGGCCGTGTTTAATAAAGGACAGGGCGGTTTAATGGACATCAAGCTGCATCCTGACTATAAAAAGAACGGCTGGATATATATTACCTACGCCAAACCGGTTGAAGGTGGCGCCACAACAGCGCTTGCCCGCTTCAAACTTAACGGTAATAACATTACCGACCTCACGGATATTTATACCGCCAAGCCGTATATCTCCGCTGATTTTCACTTTGGCAGCCGCGTGGTATTTGATAAGGACGGTTACCTGTATGTAAGCTCCGGCGAGCGTGGTACCCAGCCAAAGGTGCAGGAGCTTGATAACGACCATGGTAAAATACACCGCCTGTTTGATGATGGCCGCATACCGCAGGATAATCCTTTCGTGGGTCAGCCGGGCGCGCATGGCTCTATCTGGACGTTAGGGCACCGTAATCCGCAGGGTATGGTTTATGATGCAGTGAACAACCATATCTGGGAAGTTGAGCATGGCCCTAAAGGCGGTGACGAGCTTAACCTGATTGAAAAGGGCAAAAACTATGGATGGCCAAAAACATCATACGGCATTAACTATGATGGCACCGTGTTAACACCTAATAAAGAGTTGCCCGGCATCGAGAATCCTAAACATTATTGGGTGCCTTCAATTGCTACCTGTGGTTTAAGCATTGTCACCGGCGATAAATACCCGGGTTGGAAAGGCAACCTCCTGGTGGGTGCGCTTGCTTTAATGCACATTAACCGTGTAACGATTAACGGTACTGAGTATAAATCAGAGCAGCGCCTGTTGCAGAATAAAGGCCGTTTCCGTTACGTTGCTGAAAGCCCTGATGGTTACATATACGCTGTTACCGAAGGCCCTGGTGCTTTATTAAAGCTGATACCGAACAAAAAATAATATTGAGTACATATCAAAAAAACAGCTGCCTGACCAAGGCAGCTGTTTTGGTTTAATCACTTTTCGCGGGTAAATTCCGAATTGATAACAAACCGGTAAGTAACGTTATCATGTACCTCGGTGCCTTCTTCGTGTATTACGAGCTTAGTTGCCGTTAACGATGTTACGCTCAGGCTAAAAGGTTCTATCTCCGGTAGCGGATTGCCATCGTTGTAAGCAACGTAATTACTGTAGTTTATTTGATTATTGGTGAATGTATAGTTGAATTTGCCCCATGTGTCTGTAGTGTTTGCACTTTTGCCTGTTCCATCGGCATACAAATACAAATATTCAGGGTCTAATTCATCAATACTATCGTCACTATATTCCAGTTTATCACCGTTGTAAAGGCTGTAGCTGTCTTTAACTAATTTCCATTTACCAACAATGCTGATGGTGTTGTCAATGTTTCTTTCGTTATCCTTTTTACAGGAGAAGAACAGAATGCTGCAAAGGATGAGCAGCGGCGCGTAAAATTTCGTCATGTAATAAAATTTAGATAGCGCAAAGATATAAAATCGGTGTAAAGCTAAGGCCGGTATTTTGAATCGTTGAGTATCTTCTGCGCGTCGCGTTCAGCCATTAGCTGTTGCAGGGTGATATCAGCGTGTTTGCCCATATATTGCCTTACAATCTGCCAACCCGTCCAAACCGCGAGTTTGGGCGCCGATTCATTTTGCTCACCCAGGCCGGGTGTGAAGGGCGCCTCATTTAAATAATTCTGTATTTTTTGATAATCGGAGTTATACAGCAGGTTTTCATTTAAAAAGTAAGCCCAGATATCACTTTTAAAGGTATTGCACCATTGCAGCTGCTTGCCGGTATAACCAATTTTAGTACTATCGGGCACATCGGGCAGCACCTCATCCATAGCATACATAATTTTACCATTGTAGATCATGCGGGCCAGCAGGGTCTTGTCGGCATCGTTCTCCGGGAACATGTCCTCTCGCAAAACAGCTTCCACAACACGCGGGGTAATATTATCAGGCGTAAACCGGCGCGATAGATAGTGCGGATATTGCTGCACCAGCGCCGGATAAAATTTAGAATTGGCACCTAAAAACATATCCAGCCCTACGGCTACATATCCATCTCCGATGGATGTTTGCGCCTGAAAGCCCGAAAAATAAGCATAGACCTTCATCGGCTTAAACCCGGGGTAATAGTACTTAATGCGCCTGAATGCATCTGTTAATTCGGCTTCCCGCAAATCAAGGCTGGGGTATACCGAGTCAACCTCGTGTTTCAGGTCGTTATAAGCTTTGCCGGCAAATACCTGTTTAAGTGTACTAAAGTATGCGGTATCGGCGGTAGAACCGGCTTGTAAAACACGTTCAATATAGTCGCTGTAAAAGCTGCCATACTTTTGTTGCAGCAGCGCGGCCTGCTGCGGCATGGGTTTTGTACGCATAGCATTAAAGTCGCGGTCAAAACGGCTGATGGTAACATTGATATCAATATGGCTTACGTCAACCTTTTTACTGTCGCCGCAAGCGCAAAACAGTAGCATGATGCTGAAAAATAAATAAATTTGTTTTGCTTTGTTACAGGTGTAAATCATGCTCATCCTGTACAAATTTATAAAATAACCATACATTCTTATGAAGATCGCTTTAGCGCAGCTCAACTATCATATCGGTAACTTTGAATCGAACACGGCGAAAGCCATTGATGCCCTGAAAAAGGCCCGGGCTGAAGGGGCCGATCTGGTAGTATTTGCCGAGCTAAGCGTATGCGGATATCCCGCGCGCGATTTTCTGGAGTTTAAGGAGTTCATAGGCCTTTGTGAGGATGCCGCTCAAAAAATAGCACAGGAGTGTATGGATATAGCGTGTATTATAGGCCTGCCGACGGAGAACGATAAGCCGGAAGGGAAGGATCTAAATAATTCTGCTTATTTCATTAGCGATGGCAAGGTACAGCACCGTGTCGATAAAGCCCTGTTACCTAACTACGATGTATTTGATGAATACCGGTATTTTGAACCGTCGACAGAGTTTAACTGTATCGACTTCAAAGGGCACCGCATTGCGTTAACCATTTGCGAGGATTTGTGGAATACAATCGAGAACCCGTTATACATTACCCGCCCGATGGATACGCTGATTAAGCAGCAGCCTACAGTAATGATCAATATCGCGGCCTCGCCTTTCGCGTATAATCACGATGAAGAACGTATCGCTATCCTGAAAGATAATGCCGCACGTTATAACCTGCCTTTGTTTTACGTTAACCAGGTGGGCGCGCAAACTGAGTTGATTTTTGATGGCGGATCAATGGTGTTTGATAACGCCGGTAACCTCATTGACGAGATGCCATATTTTGAGGAGAGCATAGCCTATTACACCCTGAACGATGATGCCTCTGTCACCTTTACACATCAAAAGGGTATCAGGGCCGAACGTGAAAGCGATATAGCCCAAATTCACCAGGGGCTGTTATTAGGTATACGCGATTATTTTTATAAATCAGGTTTTACGCGTGCCACTTTGGGCCTGTCAGGCGGTATTGACTCGGCCGTGGTATGTGCTTTGGCTGCCGAGGCTTTAGGCCCTGAAAACGTGATGGCCGTATTATTGCCCTCCAAATATTCAACAGACCACTCCCTTAAGGATGCGGAAGACCTGGTGAATGCGCTTGGCTGTAAATCAGAAACCATCGCTATAAAGGATGTTACCGATGCTTTTGAAACAGCGTTAGCGCCGCAGTTTAAAAACCTGCCGTTCAATATTGCCGAGGAGAACATACAATCGCGCAGCCGTGCCGTACTGTTGATGGCTATGTGCAACAAGTTTGGTTACATATTGCTCAATACATCCAACAAAAGCGAGGCTGCTGTGGGCTACGGTACGTTGTATGGCGATATGTGCGGCGGTATTTCGGTAATAGGCGATGTTTATAAATCACAGGTGTTTGAACTGGCACGATACATTAACCGCGAGCGTGAGATTATACCAGAAAATACCATTATTAAACCGCCTTCGGCAGAGTTAAGGCCCGATCAAAAAGATACTGACTCGCTGCCGGAGTATGACGTGCTGGATAAAATACTGGTAGAGTACCTGGAAAACCGGCGTTCATCATCAGAAATTATACACATGGGCTTTGACGAAGCCACCGTGCGCAGGGTAATAAAACTGGTTAATACCGCTGAGCATAAGCGCTACCAAACACCGCCTATTTTAAGGGTATCGCCAAAAGCATTTGGCATGGGCAGGCGTATGCCGATAGTGGGTAAGTATCTGTCGTAAAAATATTTAAACATATATATTAAACCATTTACAGCGTATATGGTCTAAACAAGAAAAGGGAGATATAAGGTTATGAGAAAATTAATATATGCAGGGCTGGTGCTGTTCCTGCTTGCAGGGTTGAGTGCCTGCTCCAATTACCGTTATTATACCGCTGCCAAAAACAAAACAAACTTAAGCGCATACCGCAGTTTCGCTTTTGTTGAGGCACCGAAACCAAGCAATAACCCACGTAAAATTTATGCTAACGACATTGCCGATGCCAATATTAAAGACGCCGCCATTGAAGCGTTAAAAGCGAAAGGCCTCGTTGAGCAACCTGCGCAACCTGATTTGTTGGTTAACTATACCACCATGACCGGCCGTGGCTACAAAACCAACTACTATGGCGGTGGTTGGGGTGGCTGGGGTTATCCGGGCTTTGGCTGGGGCTGGGGCGGATGGGGTGGCTGGGGCTACCGTCCGTTTTATGGTGGCGGCTGGGGTTGGGGCGGCTGGGGCGGCGGCGGTTTCGCCGAACGTGTTCCGTACCGCGAAGGCACCGTTATCATCGACCTAATTGACCGCAAAACCGGTAAAATGGTTTGGCGTGGTTATGGGGTAGGCGAGGTGCGTAACCCGCAAAAAGCTATTAATGATTTGCCGAAAGTAGTAAGCGGTATTATCGAAAAGCTTGATCTGAATAACCCGCAGCGTAAATCATAATTACGTTAAACTCCAAATAAAAAACGTCCGCTAAATCAGCGGGCGTTTTTTATTTTATTCTACTTTATCACGTAGTTGCTCTTTCGGGATATATACGCGTTTACCTTTTTTGTTGATGTAATAATAGGCCGAGTTTTTATCAATAAAGATGGTCTCATTATTAGGGCCGGCTTTGCCGTCGTATTTTTTATCAACTACTGAAGAAGCGCCTTTTGAAGCGACCTCCGCCGTTTTGTTGCCTACTTTTTTGGCCGTTTTCTTTACGTCCTGACCTACACTTTGCGCATAGCTGTATGAGGCGGCAAATAAGCCTGCCGCTACAATAGCGGCTTTTACTATATTTTTCATGTTATCAGATAATTAAGTTGATTAATCAGCTCAATTTCTCTGCCAAATTCTTCATCTCCAAAACCGGCGATTTTTTTTGATACAGGATGCTGTAAACTGCATCGCAAATAGGCATATTTACCTTATGCTGTTTGTTAACCTCATACAAACAATTGATAGCGTAATAGCCCTCGGCAATCATATTCATTTCTAATTGAGCTGAAGTTACCGTATAGCCCTTGCCGATCATGTTGCCAAAGGTGCGGTTACGGCTAAATTGCGAATAAGCGGTTACCAGCAGGTCACCCAGGTAAGCGCTCTCTTTTATATCACGATCAATGGGATGCACGGCATCCAGGAAGTTTTTAAGCTCTTTTATAGCGTTTGATATCAGTACCGCCTGAAAGTTATCGCCATAACCCACGCCGTGGCAAATACCGCTGGCTATGGCATATATGTTTTTTAATACGGCGGCGTATTCGGTACCATATATATCGTCGGACACGATGGTTTTCAGGTATCGGTTGCTGATCATGCCGGCAAATTCTGCGGCAAGTTCTGTGTCTTGCGAGGCGATAGTTAAGTACGACAGCTTTTCCAGTGCCACTTCCTCGGCATGGCATGGCCCGCTAATCACGATGATATCCCGGGCGGGTACCATACAATGCTGCTGCAAAAACTCCCCGATGATCTGGTTCTCATCCGGAACAATGCCTTTTATGGCCGATATTATTTTTTTACCCCTCAGATCATCAGGCGTTATGCCTTTTAATGCTTCTTTCAAAAATGCGGCAGGCACGTTCAGCAGCACCATGTCGGCGTTGCTTATGATATATTTTATATCGGTGGATATATTTTCGGCCGGTACCTTTATTTCAACCGAACTTAAATAGTTGGGGTTGTGCCTGAATTTGTGAATGTGCTCAACAGCTTCCGGGTTACGCATCCACCAGTATATTTGTTTAGGGGTGACGTTATCGCTCAACATTTTGATGTTTGCCGTAGCCCAACTGCCACCGCCAATAACCGCTATTTTTTTAGGTTGCTTTTGCATTACAATTAAAATGTGCCGCCGGTAAAAAATGTTTTACCATTAAAAAGCGGAGGGACAAATTAATGAAATATATTTCAGAGGGAGAAAGAGCTTTTATTATGAGGTGCTGTAATGCATTTTTTTAGCACGGCTCATAACCTGTCCTAAATTTCTTTTGAGCGATCAAAAGAAAGAAAAATCGCCGGCTGTTTAATTTTCTTTGAAAGGCAGTGCTTCCTTAGTGCTATCCGAAAATTAAAAGGCCGGGGGGATTGGTTATTTATAGATTGTGCTTGTAGCTTTTATTTTAATTTATTGTCATCTCGACGAAGGAGAGATCTGTCTGCGTTAACAAAACAGCGACAGATTTCTCCTCGTACCTCGTTCGAAATGACAAATTTATTTTTGAACCCCCTCAAAAATGGTGAGGTTTCTATCTCCAGGCTTTGTACTGATTAATCAAACCATTGGTTGATGCATCGTGCGTAGTAACATCATCTTCGGTACGTAACTCAGGGAGAATTTTACCGGCAAGCTGCTTACCCAGTTCAACGCCCCATTGGTCAAAACTGTATATGTTCCAGATGATGCCCTGTACAAATATCTTGTGCTCGTACATGGCTATTAAAGCGCCTAAAGTGTGCGGGGTGATCTTTTTAACCAGTATAGAGTTAGTTGGGCGGTTACCTTCAAACACCTTGAATGGCGCCAAAACCTTTATCTCTTCTTCGCTTTTGCCTTGTGCTTTGAGTTCCGCAACTACCTCTTCTTCGGTTTTGCCGTTCATTAAAGCTTCGGTTTGGGCAAAGAAATTTGAAAGTAATAAAGTATGATGCTCGCCAACCGGGTTATGCGTTTGCGCCGGGGCTATAAAATCGCAAGGTATAAGTTTAGTACCCTGGTGGATCAGCTGATAGAAAGCATGCTGCCCGTTTGTACCCGGCTCGCCCCAGATAACCGGACCGGTTGAGTAATCAACCACCTTGCCATTACGGTCAACATACTTGCCGTTGCTTTCCATATCGCCTTGCTGAAAGTATGCGGCAAAGCGGTGCATGTACTGATCGTAAGGTAAAATAGCTTCGGTTTCTGATTCAAAGAAGTTGTTATACCAGATGCCTATTAAGGCCAGTATCACCGGTACATTCTGTTCAAACTCCGTATTACGGAAGTGGTTATCCATGGCATGAGCACCGCCAAGCAACTCCTCAAAGTTATCAAAACCAATGCTCAGGGCAATTGAAAGGCCGATGGCACTCCATAACGAGTAACGGCCACCAACCCAATCCCAAAAACCAAACATGTTAGCGGTATCAATACCAAATTTACCCACAGCATCAGCATTGGTTGATAGCGCCGCGAAGTGTTTGGCCACATCCGCCTCAACCGCGCCGCTCTCTAAAAACCAGTTACGTGCGGTGTGGGCGTTAGCCATGGTCTCCTGCGTGGTAAAGGTTTTTGAGGCAATCAGGAACAAGGTCGTCTCCGGGTTAACCGTTTTTAAAGTTTCGGCAATATGCGTACCATCAACGTTTGATACAAAGTGCAGGTTCAGGTGGTTCTTATAGGCTTTTAAAGCCTCGGTAACCATTACCGGCCCAAGGTCAGATCCGCCGATACCGATGTTCACTACATCGGTGATCGGTTTGCCGGTATAACCTTTCCACTCCCCGCTAATCACCGCGTTGCTAAACTCCTTCATGTGCTGTAATACCGCGTTAACATCAGGCATTACATCTTTACCGCCAGCCAAAACGGGCGTGTTACTGCGGTTACGCAGCGCGGTATGCAATACCTCACGTCCTTCGGTAGCGTTTATCTTCTCGCCGTTAAACATCGCCTCAATGGCATCTTTAACACCGCACTCCTTAGCCAGTTGTATCAACAGGGCAATGGTTTCGTCGTCTATTCGGTTCTTTGAGTAATCAAGCAATATCTCCTCAAATTGGATAGAGAACTTGCTGAAGCGATCCGGGTCGGCGGCAAATAATTCGCGCAGGCTTTTAGGCGCTATGTCAATGTAATGGTCGGTAAGATATTTGAACGCGTTGGTCGTGGTAAAATCAGTTGAAGGTAGCATAATCGTAGTTTGTTTTTTGACAAAATTAACTTTTTGAGCTTCTTATAAAAGTGATTAAAGTAAATAGCACGTCACGTTTTTACACGAATGTTTAAAGCGGCTGTTTTTACCGCCTCATTAAAAACGTTTTGTAAGCCCGCGCGTTTACAAATATTTATATTTGCCGTATGACCAAGGAACAAATACAGGATTTAAGGGATAGAACAGCTTCCCTGAGGAGGCATCTTTGACATTGATGCCAAGCTTGAAAAACTGAACGAAGAACAGGAAATTACCATAGGCCCACATTTTTGGGATGCCCCCAAAGAGGCCGAAAAGGTATTGGCATCCATCAAGGCCAAAAAAATATGGACCGACGCTTACCAGCGCGTGGCATCCATTGTTGACGATACGCAGGTATTGTATGAATTTTACCAGGCCGGCGATGCTACCGAGCCCGAGATGAAGGAGCAGTTTAATGCCGCTACTGTAGCCATAGAGGAGCTGGAATTTAAAAATATGCTTTCGGCCGAGGAAGACCAGCTGAATGCCGTATTACAGATAACCGCAGGTGCCGGTGGTACCGAAAGCTGCGACTGGGCCAGCATGCTGATGCGCATGTACATTATGTGGGGCGAAAAAAACGGCTACAAGGTTACCGAGCAGGATTCGCAGGAAGGCGATGTGGCCGGCATAAAAACCGTTACCCTGCAGTTTGAGGGCGATTTTGCCTATGGCTATCTTAAAGGTGAAAATGGCGTGCACCGCCTGGTGCGTGTATCTCCGTTTGATGCCAATGCCAAGCGCCATACCTCATTCGCATCCGTATATGTATATCCGTTAGTTGATGATACTATTGAGATTGAAGTTAACCCGGCCGATATTGAGTTTGAAACCTTCCGCTCGGGTGGTGCCGGCGGGCAAAACGTGAACAAAGTGGAAACAGCCGTGCGTTTGTATCACAAACCATCGGGCATTATCATTAAAAACCAGGAGTCGCGCTCGCAGTTGCAAAACAAAGAGAACGCTATCCGGTTGCTGAAATCGCAATTATACGAGATTGAAATGCGCAAGCGTATGGAAACCACCAACGCTATTGAGGGTAATAAAAAGAAGATAGAATGGGGATCGCAAATTCGTAACTACGTTTTACACCCGTATAAACTGGTAAAGGATTTGCGTACCGACCACGAAACATCAAACGCGCAGGCCGTGCTTGATGGCGATATCAACGACTTTTTAAAAGCCTATTTAATGGAGTTCGGCGGCGACAAATAAACAGCTTTTTGGCACCGGTTTTGAATAATATAAAGCCCTTAACAATAAATTAAGGGCTTTTTTAGTTTAATAAGTTTTGGCATTTATGAGGTGAATAAAGAATTAACACTCTTTTAAATAATAAATGCTTGATATTGTGAATTATACAGTTTAATTTTATCACCCCTAATTAACTGAGCATGACACGACAACGTTTTAAAAACGTACTACTTGTAGCCCCCGATAATTGCCCCCGTCGTTTAGCAGCCGAATACGATTATGTAAAGCATATTGCCGATACCTCGCGTATCTTCCCGGTAATATTTGAGATGAAGCCCGACTTGATCCTGTTTGATTACGAGTATATTAAAACTGATATTGAACGTATCGTTCGCCGCCTGCGCATGAACGCCTTTTATAAAAAAACTAAAATTTGCTGTTATAAGCTAAAGCCGCATACCGAAACGGATGAATTGCTGAAAGCCATTGGCGTAAACAACTTTATTTATCCTGAGGATTTGCTGGCAGATACCGCCGAAAAGGTAAGCATTTTTACTGCTATACTGGATGCATCGCTGATGCGGGTATTGGCTAAAACAACGTAGACATCCGGCATCTCCTTTGTTATTTCGAACGAAATACGAGGAGACATCTGTCGCTTTTTTGTCCAACGCAACAGGTTTCTCGCTGCCGTTCGAATGGATGGCATCTCCGCTGCATGTTTAACGGAAGTCTATTTCTTCTTTTTCTTCTCCGTATGCTCGTAAATCTTGGTGCTTACCGCTACTGAATCCTTAAAATAAACATACAGGCGCTTTACATAGCTTGGGGGGTAGCCATCGTATTTTACATCAATGTCATAATAAATATAATTATCCTTTTTACCTTGAGGCCAGCCCAGGCTATCGGTTACCTGATAAAACCGCATGCCTTTTATCTTTCTGTTCTTTAGCAAATCGTTTAACATGCCGTCGCGGTACTTAAAGTCGAGCCCTTCAGCATCATTCCACAGTTTGCGGTTAAAAGGCTGATCGCGGCGGCAGGCTGAAAGCAATATCACCAACAAAGAAAAACTGACAAAAAGTACCTTATTTAACATGGCTGATAATTATAGCGCGAAGATACTCAATTTTTATGCTCCTGCACTTCAACCGCCATTACAACCGAATCAGCATTAAAGGATATAGCCAGTTCCTTTGAGTAGGTAGGTTCCATGTCGCTCCCATACTTCATTATAATATCGTAATAGGCTTGTTTGCCGTCCACGTCGTCAGGTTCGCCCAGCATTGCTCTCACATCGCTAAACGGTTTACCCTTTAGCTCATGGTTTTTGAGCAGATCTTTCACCATTTTGTTGCGATGCGGATAGTCCCACTCTTTTTTTTGGCTCCACTTTTCCTTGTCAAACTTTTGCTTGCAGCCCAGGGAAAGTAATAATGCACCAACGAAAAAACAGGAGCGTAAAAGCTTCATTAAATATTCTTTAACAGGTATGTTTTAAAGGCTTCAAAACTGGCCGGCATTTGTACCGCTTGTTTCGCTCTTCCTTCAAGCTGTTTAACGGATTCGGGTACCGAAATGTTCACCGCTACATCAGCCGGTATTACATCCGGAAACTTGCACGGATGCGCGGTTGACAGGAAAACACCGGTTATTTGCGCATGGTCTGCCTGCCATTCCTTTAAAGCCTTCCAGGCAATAGCCGTGTGCGGGCAAACCACATACTGGTGATCAGCATAAACCTTTTCGATAGCCTCAACAGTTTGTTCATCGTTATAACTGTACCCAGTGATGAGTTGCTTCAATGCCGTTTCGTCAGCTTTAAACAGATCGGCAATGCGCACCCAGTTGCTTGGGTTGCCAACATCCATCGCGTTTGATATGGTTGATACCGATGGCTTTGGCTCATAAACACCGGTTTTTAAGAACGCGGGTACTGTATCATTAGCATTGGTAGCGGCAATAAATTGCACAACCGGCAAGCCCATTTTCCAGGCTAACAAACCTGCACCAATATTACCAAAGTTACCGCTTGGCACCGCAAAAGCTACCTTGCTTTTGCCCTTTCGCAGCAACTGCGCATAGGCATTAAAGTAGTAAAAAGTTTGCGGTATCAAGCGTGCGATGTTAATAGAGTTGGCTGATGTAAGGCGGTAGGTCGCATTCAGTTCCGCATCGGTAAAAGCTTGCTTAACCAAGGCCTGGCAATCATCAAAAGTACCTTCGACCTCCAGCGCGCGGATGTTTTGGCCGTTGGTGGTTAGCTGCTGCTCCTGCACGCCGCTTACTTTACCTTTAGGGTAAAGGATCGTAACACGGGTATTCGGCACGCCTAAAAAACCCAAGGCTACGGCACCGCCGGTATCGCCCGAGGTGGCTACCAGTACATCAAGCTGCTTCTCGCCTGCCTCTAAAAAATAGCTCATTATGCGGCTCATAAAGCGGGCACCAAAATCCTTAAAGGCTAATGACGGACCGTGGAACAGCTCCAGCACATATACATCATCCTCCAGCTCCACTACCGGGGCATCAAAGTTAATAGCATCATCTATCAGTGCTCTCAGTTCAGCCTCGGGGATGGTATCGCCCAATATATTTTTGGCTACGCCAAAGGCTATCTCCGGCAGGGTTAGCTCGCCCAGGTTGCTGATAAACTCGTCGCTTAAGCGCGGAATGTTTACCGGCATATATAAACCTTTATCCTGCGGCATACTGTTAAAAACCGCTTCTTTAAATGATACGCTTGTTGATGTATTGTTGGTGCTGTATAGTTCCATGACCTCTTATTTCGAAATGCAAATTTTTGATTTCGGATTTATTGTTGTTCAATTATTTACTTATAGGATAGGATAAAATTCGAAATTGAAAATCCGAATTCCGAAATCCTTTATCCTATTACTCTCGGCCCTGCATCATTTATCGTAGATACATAGGTATTGGAGCCGATCTTTAATCCTGTTAAGTGTTGTTGTAGTTTTTGGGTGATATCCTTTGCCGTTTGCTCGTCGCGGGTAAAGGCGAATACCGATGGCCCCGAGCCTGATATGCCGAAGCTTACTGCGCCGTTGCTCATGGCAATTTCGCGCATCTTGTAAAAATCAGGTATCAGCATGGAGCGTACCGGTTCAACCAGTACATCCTTCATACTGCGGCCTATCAGGTCAATATCCTGCATAAACAAACCACTTACTAAACCTGCTATGTTACCCCATTGCGTTACGGCATCCTTCATATTTATTTTATTACGAATGATCTGACGCGCCTCGCGGGTTGGCACATCAACATCAGGGAATACCACAGCACACCAAAGATCCTTTGGATGCGGCAGGCGCACCACATCAAGCGGTTCGTAACTGCGTATCAGCACAAAGCCACCTAACAGGGCGGGCGCAACGTTATCTGCATGGCCATGCCCGCAGGCCATTTCCTCGCCTTTCATGGCAAAGGGCAGCAGGTTTATAGGGTCGCGGTCATCACCCATCAGGGTTTTAATGGCATACAAACCCGCAACCGTACTGGCCGAGCTTGAACCCAAACCACTGCCGATAGGCATCTTTTTATGCAGTTCAATATCCAAGCCGATATCGGCACGGCCAATGCTATTCAGATAATGCTGTACGCTTACACTCACGGTGTTCTTAGCCGGGTCAAGCGGCAGTCTGCCATCATCACCCGTGATTTTACTGATGGTGATGCCGGGTGTATCCTTAACCCGCATAACCACCTCATCGCCGGGCTCGTTAACGGCAAAGCCTAAAACATCAAACCCGCAAACTACGTTGGCTACGGTTGCCGGGGCAAAAACGTGTACACTGTCCGCCGTCAGGCCCCCCATCCCCCTAAAGGGTGTGAAAGCGCTGTTTGTATTTATTTCCTGTAAATCGTTACTCATGATCGTTTTTGTATTTTAAGTTCCCCCTTCAGGGGGTTAGGGGGCGGTGTTCTAATTAGCGCCCACGTTTATCAAATCAGCAAATACGCCTGCGGCGGTTACCTCGGCACCGGCGCCCGGGCCTTTTACTACCAATGGACGCTCCTTGTACCTGTCAGTAGTAAAGGATATGATGTTATCACTGCCCGACAGCATGTAGAACGGATGGTTTTCATCAACCATTTGTAGGGTGATGGATGCCTTGCTGTCCTCCAGTTTGCCAATGTAACGCAATACCTTGCCACCGCTTTCAGCCTGTTGTTTCAGGTTGGTAAAGTAAGCGTCCTCAGCTTTAAGCGCGGCGTAAAAATCATCTACGGTAGTAGCATCAAGGCAGGCTTGCGGCAGTATGCTTTGTATCTCCACATCGGCGGCTTCTAAAGTATGCCCGGCATCACGCGCCAGGATCAATATCTTACGCATAAAGTCGGTACCGCGCAGGTCGTCGCGCGGGTCTGGCTCGGTGTAGCCTTTCTCCTGCGCCAGTTTAACCACGTCATGAAAATTGGCATCGCCCTTAAACTGGTTAAAGATGAATGATATGGTACCCGACAGGATGGCCTCGATACGTTGCACCCGGTCGCCGCTGTTCATCAGGTCTTTCAGTGTACGGATGATGGGCAAACCTGCACCCACATTGGTTTCATAAAAAAAGTCGACACCGCGGGTACGTGCCGCATCCTTAAAGGCTTTGTAGCGGCTGTAGCTGCCCGAGTTGCCTATTTTATTACAGGTTACTACGGATATGGCTGAGTTGAGCACCTCCTCATAAAACTCTACCGGAACCGGGCTTGCCGTATTATCAATAAACACGCAGTTAGGCAGGTTCATGCTCTTCATGGTGTCTATAAACAAACGCAGGTCGGCTGCATTTGTACTGGCTTCAAGCGCGGGTTGCCAATTTTCAAGGTCGATGCCATCGGTATTGAACATCATTTTGCGGGTATTGCTGATGCCTACTACCTTTACCTGTATGCCATTTTCGCTAAGTAAAAAACCGGCATGGGCTTTAAGCTGGCCGAACAGTGTTTTGCCGATGTTGCCGGTACCCAGGCAAAAAGCATGTAAGGTTTTATACAGGTCAACAAAAAAGGCATCGTGTACGGCATTGAGCGCTTTGCCCAGGTCATATTCGCTGATGATCACCGAAATATTGTATTCTGATGATCCCTGTGCAATAGCCCTTACATTTACACCATTACGGCCCAGCGCATGAAACAGCTTGCCCGAAACGCCCGGTGTTTGTTTCATGTTTTCGCCAACAACGGCTAATATGGCCAGGTTTTCTTCAACGGTGATGGGTTCCAGTTTATTGGCTAATATTTCCAATTCAAACTCCTGCTCAATAATGGCTTTGGCGCGTACGGCATCACCGGGTTGTATGGCAAAGGTGATGCTATGCTCAGATGACGACTGGGTGATGAGGATAACATTGATCTGCTCGCGGGCCAGCAGCGAGAACAAACGCCCGCTAAAGCCCGATTTACCCACCATGCCGCTACCCATTAAATTAAGTATGCTGATGTTATTGATGGATGATATACCCTTTATAGGCTGGTTGGATGCCTTGCTTTCGTGCTGTATAACCGTACCTGCAAATTCAGGTTCAAAAGTATTTTTTATAACGATAGGGATCTTTTTCAAAAAAGCCGGGATCATGGTTGGTGGGTAGATCACCTTGGCACCAAAGTAAGATAGCTCCATGGCCTCGGTATAGGTCAGCTCGCTCAGCGGGAAGGCCTTTTTAACCATGCGCGGGTCGGCGGTCATCATGCCGTTTACGTCGGTCCATATCTGTATTTCCTGTGCATTCAAGGCCGCACCGAAGATAGCGGCAGTATAATCACTGCCGCCACGACCAAGCGTGGTGATCTGCCCGGCCTCGTTACTGGCAATAAAACCGGTAACAAACAACACTTTATCAGCATGGCTGGCATACAGATCGCGGATCAGCAATTCGCTTAGCGCGGTATCAACCCGGGCATTACCAAAGGCGCTGTCGGTCTTTATTGCTTCGGATGCATCAACAAAAAAGGCATTGCCAAAGTGCTGGGCCGCGATTTTACTGATCATCAGCGTTGAGCAACGCTCACCAAAACTAACAATCAGGTCGCGGGTTTTGGCGGTCAGCTCACGCAGGGTAAGTACGCCTTGCAGCAATTCTTCCAACTGGTTGAAATGAATTTTCAGACGAGTGAAAGCCGGGTTTTGGTTCTGAATATCGAGCAGGCTTTTTACCACATCAAAGTGGCGGCGTTCCAGCTCGGCAAGCTGCGCGGTAAATTCGTTGCCTTTGGCAGCCTCTTCGGCCATATTGATCAGCAGGTTGGTAACCCCGCTCATGGCCGATAGCACCACCACCGGGCGTTCGCCTTGCTCAACGTCGTTTTTTACTATTTGCAGCAGGGTTGTTATGCTGCTTACTGAGCCTACGGAGGTGCCCCCGAATTTTAAGACTTTCATTTTGTTGATATAGCTATTAAAAAAAACCGCCTTCCTCTTTGTCGGAGGAAGGCGGTCAGTTGGTTTGTTTTATCTTTATTTACACCATACGATTACTTTCCTCCGATATCTATGCCGGTGGTAATAATGGTAATAATAATGGTGTTGCTGTTATACATATAATTTCTTATCGCACTAAGGTCATGGCAAATAAAGTAGTAATATTTTAAAATAGCAAGCACAACGCTATTTTATTTTTGAATATTCGTCGGCATAAAGCGCTGGCTTAAATCTTTTTGCGAGATTGCCTGTAGCCAGCGCCGGATCAATATCAACCACCATTACACCCGGAACGCCATAAGGCTGATACGCCAAACAGGTACCATCAGGCGCTATTACTGATGATGCCGAATCGGGATAGCGGGTGGCATTATTAACGCTGGCAAAGTAAATAGTGTTCTCCAGGGCGCGCATCATCATAGCCTTTTCATAGTAAGGGCTGCTCATGCTGCCCCATTCAGTTGGCGTGGTGCCGGTGATATCACTACCGCCAAAATGCGGGTGAAAAACCACATGCGCCCCATTGCGTGCCGCCCAGCGTACTGACTCCGGGTAGCGGAAACCTTCATGGCAAATAGTGATGCCAAATTTCAATCCGTTTACTTCAAACAGTTCGCGTTCCGTGCCAGGAATCCATATATTGTCTTCCGAAGGGTCGAGCTGATTTTTGGTTTGATAGCCCAGCACCTCGCCCTGTGCCGATATTACGTAAGCTACATTATATATGCCTTCGGGCGTGTATTTATCCATCGGTATAATAATGGCGATGTTATGCTGAGAGGCTATCTTACAGACTCTTTTCAGTGCGGCATCCATTTTCTCGGACGAGCCTTGTTCCGGCTTAAAGCCCGGCATCGGGTACCCCGGAATATAGGTTTCGGGGAAACAGATAATTACAGCTCCCTGGCCAGCGGCCTGCTCAGTAAGTTGTTCGAGATTTAAAAGGGCTTGATGAATACTGCCCGGAAAGGGCGGCGAGGCTAAGGCGATCTTCATGTTTTGCTTTAGTATTAAAGCTCTTAAAGTTAGCTGTTTTTGGCAACTGACACAATTTTTATAGCAGGCAAATACAAATACCTAACTTTACCGCGATAATGCAGGGATTAATTACAAAATCAACCGGGAGCTGGTACCAGGCGCAAACGCCCGACGGACAACGTTACGATTGCCGTATAAAGGGCAAGTTCCGTATAAAGGGTATTACCACTACCAACCCCATTGCCGTTGGCGATGTGGTTGATTTTGAATTGGAACCCGAGCAAGGCACCGGGGTGATCACCAATCTGCATCCGCGTAAAAATTATATCATCCGCAAATCCATCAACCTGTCAAAACAAGCGCAGATCATTGCCGCCAATCTGGATCAGGCCTTGCTGGTGGTAACCCTGGCCTCGCCGCGAACCTCGCTGGGTTTTATCGACCGCTTTTTGGTTACCGCCGAAGCCTATGATATTCCGGCTAAACTGATCTTTAATAAACTCGACCTTTTTAGCGACGAAGGCTTGGAAATATTACAGGCTTATAAAGCCATTTACGAGGATATTGGTTATCCCTGCTATGAGGTATCGGCGCTTGAGGGTACTAATATTGACGCTGTACAGGCTTTGCTCAAAGATAATATCACCCTGATCTCCGGTCATTCCGGCGTAGGTAAATCAAGTTTGATCAACCGCCTGTTGCCAGACCTTGACCTGCGTACACACCAGATATCTGAATGGAGCGATAAGGGCATGCACACCACTACCTTTGCCGAAATGTTTGAACTGCCGCAAGGCGGATTTATTATTGATACGCCCGGCATACGTGAGCTGGGTATCATCGATATTGAGAAACAGGAGCTCAGCCACTTCTTTCCCGAAATGCGGGAGCGTATGCACGATTGCCGCTTTAATAACTGCCGACATATTAATGAGCCTGGATGTGCCGTGCTTGAAGCGCTTGAAAACGAAGATATAGCGCCCTCACGCTACGAAAGTTACTTGAGCATTTATAACGGCAATGATACTCGCAGTTAATAGGCTACTGTACTGACTGTTAAATTATGCGCCCTATCTGTTTTTATATACATTGAACCCTGCCAAATTACCCGCCCGATAGTTAGTAACAAGATTGTTAAATGAGCCGGATTTTTAATTTTTGGTTCATTTGATAGCGCTATAAGTTAATAAAACCACCGGTTTTATGCTGATTGGCGCAAATTTGACTGTTTACTAAGAACTTTATTGAGATAAGCCCGATTAACGCTTGTGTAACAATACTGTATGACAACATTTTTTAACATTTTTTAGTTAAACATTTGCATAAACAAACATGCATTAACCCAATTTTAATAATTACAAAATAATACACACCCCCAAAAAATGATGAAACGATATTTACTGATGCTGGCCATGATGTTTGCGGTAACGCTAACTACCTATGCGCAAACAGGCCGGTCGGTTAGCGGAACAGTGATAGATTCTACAAAGCTTTCAGTGCCCGGCGCAAGTGTAAAACTTACCTCGGCAGAGGGCGACAGCGTTGTAGCGGCGGCGGACATGAACGGCAAATTCAACTTTCCATCAGTAAAAGGCACTAAAATAAATGTTACGGTAACTTCCATCGGTTACCAGGTATTGCTTAAACATTACTCGCTTGAGGCGGGTACCGAACCGGTATCGTTAGGTAACATTATGATCCAGGTGCAAAATAACCAGCTTAACCAGGTGAATATAGTAGGTGCGCCCAACCCGGTAACGCTTAAGGAGGATACCGTTGAATACAAAATAAGCACCTACAAAGTGCGCGACAATGCCCCGGTTGAGGATGCCATACGCAAAATGCCAGGTGTTGATGTTGATAAGGATGGTAACGTTTCTGCCCAAGGTAAATCAGTTACCCGGGTACGTGTTAACGGCAAGGATTTTTTTGCCGGCGACTTAAAAACAGCAACCCAAAACCTGCCTGCAGACATTGTGGAAAGCGTGCAGATTATTGATGATTACGGCGACCAGGCTAACCTTACCGGTGTTAAAACGGGTGAACCGAATAAGATATTGAATATTAACATCCGTAAGGATAAAAACTACGGCTACTCTTTACAGGCAACTGCCGGTGAGGGTACCGACGCGCTGCCAAGTAACGAGGCTAATAATGCCAACCGTTACCTGGGTAATGTAAACTATTTTAAATTTAAAGGCGATCAGCAAATATCCGTTTTAGGCAACCTGAACAACACCAACTTAAACACGTTTAGCTTCGGCGGATCAACCGGCGGTGGTTTTGGCGGCAACTTTAATGGCGGCGGCAGGGGCGGCGGTGGCCGTGGTAACGCCCTGCGTGGTGGCGGTGGCAGCACTACTACCAATGCAAACGGTATTACAGATGCTAAATCATTAGGCCTTAACTTTAGGGATCAATGGGGTAAAAATGTATCGGTTTACGGTAGTTACAGCTTTAACGATAACAGTACGTTTACCAACAATTCATCGTTACAGATAAACCGTTTCCAGAACCCGAGCACCAGCAGCTCGAACAGCCGCGAAACCAACAGCCCGTTAAATCACCGTTTTAATTTTAACGTGGAGTGGAAACCCGATACGGTAAACTACTTCAAGTTCACGCCGTCTTTCTCATACTCGCGTACTAACACAGTGGGTACCGAGGATGTGGTTTATACCCTTGCCGATAGTGCCCGTGCAAGCGCTAACCAGTCTTATACCGTTAACTCATTAACCAATACAACATCGCCAAGCTATGGCATCAATGCGTTATATAACCACAAGTTTGGCAGGCGCGGCCGTAACTTCAGCTTAAACTTAAGCTGGAACACCGCCAAGAACGATCAGTTTGATAACCCCATATACAACTATACCGCGGGTACACCAACTACACCATTAAACCAGCGCATTAATACTAATAGCCGTACTACTACCTGGGGTGCCAACTTTGCTTACATGGAGCCCTTGAGCAAAGTATCATTCCTTGAGCTTAATTACGCTTATAATCACTCTAACACCAGCAGTGATAAATTGACGGATACCTTAAGCTACACCGGTACCACGCCACCAACCAGTTATAACGATGGCGACTTTAACCGTTATGCGCTGTTGAGCAATAGTTACGATTATACTTTTACCACCAACAGAGTAGGGCTTAACTACCGTTTGGTTGAAAGTAAATATAACCTGACCGCCGGTTTCGGTGTGCAGCCGGCCTCGTTAAAAGGCAACTCGATAAATGCGCCGCAAACCGTTAAAAACACTTTTAACTTTATACCTACCGCGCGCTTTGTTTATAACTTTTCGCGCAGCAAATCAATCAATTTTAATTATAACGGGCAAGCCAATCAGCCATCGTTCAACCAGTTACAGCCGGTGCTCGACCTGTCGAACGCTTTGTACCCGGTGTTGGGTAATCCTGATCTGAAACCATCGTTCACTAACACGCTCGAAGCGCGCTATAACAACTTTAGCTTTGAGACAGGCAATGTTTTCTTTACCCGATTTGCTTACACCACTACTATGGACCAGGTGGTATCGCAAACCACTACTTACTCCAGATTTACTGAGGCTACGCTGGCGGCAGATCCATCGCTAAAAAACCTGCAGAATACCAACTTAACTACTTATCGTAATGCCGATGGCTATTACCAGTTAAGCGGTTTTGGTGTGTTTTCAAAACCATTTGCCGAGCGTAAATACACTTTGTTCCTGAATGGTAACGTTTCTTACAGCAACAACATTGGTTACTCAAACAGCGTGGATAGCTTGAACCGCGCATCAGCTTTCGAGAAGAATATCTCTAAAAACCTGGTGTTAACTCCCGGTGTACGTTTCAGGGTTAATATCGATGATGTGATGGATGCCGAGGTGAACAGCAGCTACGCCATAAACCGTACGGTTAGCGCTATCGGTAATAACCCATTGCTAAATACCAATGCCCGTACATTAAACCTGGGTGTTAACGGTAAAAACTATTTCTGGAAAGATTGGACGCTGTTTTATGATTTTACCCGATCGATAAATTATGGCTATAACGTTGCAGTTACCAATCCTAACATCCTGAATGTTTATGTGGAACGCCGTTTCCTGAAAGATAATGTAGCTACCATACGCCTGTCAGGGCTTGACCTGTTGAACCAGAACCGGGGTTTTACCTCAACTGATAATGGCACTATCACCACACAAAGTAACGTGAACAGGCTTAGCCGCTATGTATTGCTTACCTTCTCTTTAAGGTTACGCAAATTTGCAGGTGGTGCGCCATCACAAGGCGGCCGCGATTACCGTCAAGGCGGCGGTGGCCCGGGAGCAGGTGGGCCGCCTCCGGGTGGCGGCCCAATGTAATGGTCGGAGTAAATTATATAAGTAATAAAAAGTGTGGCGTGCAGAGATTATTTGTGCGCCACTTTTGCTATGGTAGATACCAGGTCGTCCAGATCAAATGGTTTTGCCAGGTAAGTTTCGGCGCCTGCTGCACCTGCAAGTGATTCAATATCGCTGTTTGCAGAAAAATATACTACCGGAATATTTTTCAGGTCCTCGTTTTCTTTAAGGGTGCGCGTAGCTTTTATGCCGCCGGTGTCGGGTATCCAGTTATCCATCAAAATTACATCCGGCATAATAACTGAAACACGGTTAACAATATCATTGCAATCCTCAAAAGTATGCACGTTCCAGCCGTGTTCTTCTAAAATGTACGAACAGATGGAAAGAATATCGTTATCGTCATCAAAAATTATTATAGTTTTCGCCGGGTCGCTCATTTGGGAATACGCGCAATTTTAATTTTTGCACAATTATAATATTACTATGCCAATAAATGTTTTAACAACAATAAAATAAAGTTGTAAGCATTTTGCTTATATTAAAACCATGTTGCTGAAAATGGGCAATAAGCCGATATTTGGAATAGAATTAAACGTATGTTGTTAGCGCGGTATCAGTATGATTTGCTTGAAGCGGGGTGTGATGAGGCAGGCCGTGGTTGTTTGGCTGGGCCGGTTTTTGCTGCCGCGGTAATTTTACCTGCCGATTTTGAACATCCGCTGCTCAATGATTCCAAGCAACTGCCCGAAGATGCCCGTTATAAACTGCGCGACGAGATACAGCAAACTGCTTTAGCCTGGGCGGTAGCATCATGCTGCAACAAGGAGATTGATAGCATCAATATCCTGAACGCTTCTTTTTTAGCCATGCACCGGGCAATTGAGCAGTTAAGTATTACACCCGAATTTCTAATTATTGATGGTAACCGCTTTAACAAATACGGTACCACGCCGCACTTTTGCATTGTAGAGGGCGATGCCAAGTATTACAGTATCGCGGCTGCATCCATACTGGCCAAAACCTATCGCGACGATTATATGAAGCTGATCGCTGCCGAACACCCGCAGTACGATTGGCACAGTAACAAAGGATATCCTACCATAAAACACCGCAATATGGTTTTGCAAAACGGCCATACGCCATACCACCGGCTAAGCTTTAAAGTAACAGAGCCGCAGCTAAAGCTCAAGTTTCAGGATACATTGTAATGTTGCCTGTGTTATAAGTTTTTATGTAGATTGAGTGTCATACTATAGGCGCGCTATTTGTCTGTTTGCTTCAATTACGATATTTTTATCCCTGTAAACCTTCTTTTTCTGTTTTGAATATTTTGATACTGACTCACCGGGCTTTGTTTCCGCAAAACGGCGGTTACCCTATTGTGGTATATAATACCATACGGGGATTGCTTGCGCAGGGCCATCAGGTAACGTTGATATCCTTAGATGAAAAGCAGGTAACAGATCGCCATTACAAATCAGACGATATACTGGATAGTATCACCTACCGCCACTGCAGCGTAAATACTGATATCGGTTTTTTAAAGGGCTTTACGAGTTTGTTTACCGCGGCTGTACCTTTTATTGATAAGTATTTTGATGAGCGTGCCGAAAAGTTACTGATTGATGAATTGCGTAAAACCGATTACGATATTGTGCAATTTGAGGGCTTGTTCGTAACGCCATATCTTAACGCGGTAAAAAAATATTCAAAAGCTAAAATAATTTACCGCGCCCATAATATAGAGCACCAGGTATGGCACCGCATAGCGCAGCGCAAGGCCGATCCGTTTAAGCGGATATACCTGATGTTGCTGGCCAAGCGGATAAAGGACTATGAGATTAGTCAGCTAAGCCGGTTTGACGGCATCATCGCCTTTACCGATCAGGATAAGAATTGCATTATTGAGTACGGGGCCAAAGCCCCGGTAGAAATTTTGCCCATCAGTATCGAGTTGGATAAATATGCGCCATGTACCGAAAAAACGGAGTTCCCAAGCCTTTTCTTTTTAGGCTCATTAGGCTGGATGCCCAACCTGGAAGGTATTGAGTGGTTTATTGATAATTTTCATGCCGACCTTACAGAGGGTGATTTGCGCGTTCGCTTTTACCTGGCCGGTAATGATATACCCGAAACATTTGATGATTACGAGGTGCCCGGTAAAATATACATCCAGGGCGAGGTTGATGATGCGCTGGAGTTTGTAAACAGCAAAGCTATCATGATTGTTCCGTTGCTTTCAGGCGGTGGTATGCGGGTGAAGATTGTTGAGGGTATGGCCATGCAGAAATGTATTATCTCTACATCATTGGGAGCTGAGGGGATTGATTATACGCACGGCCAGAACATCATTATCGCCAACACCCGTACCGAGTTTTTAAATGCGATTAAGCGTTGCATTGCCGATGAGCAGTATTGCCGCCGTATTGGCGAAAACGCCCGCAAGCTGGTTGAGGAACGCCACAATGTAACAGCCGTTACCAACCGCCTTACCGGCTACTACAGCCAATTGATCAGGCCTTAAAAATCAGGGTATTTTTACTACTTTTGCGGCATATTAACTGAAATGAAAAATACCGCATTAACCGATATACATATTAAGGCGGGCGCTAAAATGGTGCCTTTTGCCGGTTACAATATGCCTGTACAATACGCCGGCATCAATGCCGAACATGAAACCGTGCGCAAAGCCGTTGGCGTTTTTGACGTAAGCCACATGGGCGAATTCATCCTGAAAGGCGATAAGGCGCTTGACCTGATACAGCGTGTAACCAGTAACGACGCCTCAAAATTGTATGACGGCAAGGTGCAATACTCATGCCTGCCTAATGAGGACGGCGGTATTGTTGACGACTTGCTGGTTTACCGTATTGACGAAAAAACCTATATGCTGGTAGTTAACGCCTCGAATATTGAAAAGGACTGGAACTGGATATTAAAATTCAATACCGAAGGTGTTGATATGAAAGATATATCAGACCGTACCTCGCTGCTGGCCGTGCAAGGCCCTAAAGCAGCCGAAGCCCTGCAAAGCCTGACCGATATCGACCTGGCTTCAATGGAATACTACACCTTTAAAAAAGGCACCTTTGCAGGTATTGATAACGTGCTGGTATCAGCAACGGGTTATACCGGTGCGGGTGGTTTTGAGATCTATTTTAATAACGCCAATGCTGAAGCTATCTGGGATGCCATTTTTAAGGCAGGCGAGCCCTTCGGCATTAAGCCGATAGGTTTGGGCGCACGTGATACCTTGCGTTTAGAGATGGGTTTTTGTCTTTATGGTAATGACATTGACGATACTACCTCACCGCTTGAGGCCGGTTTAGGCTGGGTAACTAAATTCAGTAAGGAGTTTACCAACTCGGCAAACCTGGCCGAGCAAAAACAGGCCGGTGTAAGCAAAAAGCTGGTAGGTTTTGAAATGATAGAGCGCGGCATACCTCGCCACGATTATGAGATAGTTGATGCCGAAGGCAACAACATTGGCCGGGTAACATCGGGCACGCAATCGCCGTCGCTGCAAAAAGCGGTTGGCTTAGGTTATGTGGCCAACGCCTTTGCTAAAGAAGGTACCGAGATCTATATCAAAATTCGTGATAACAAAGTAAAGGCTAAGGTTGCCAAACCTCCTTTTTACAAATAGTAGTATTTCCCCGAGTTGACTGATCAAACAAACAGCGTAACGCAAAGCAGGCCAAAGTTAGCGGTTTGCCTAACCCCGGCCCTGCTGCCGCTTTACAAGGTGGAAGAATATATTGTTGTGGTGATCGATGTATTTCGCGCCACAACATCTATTTGCTACGGTATTGAAAACGGTGCCGAAGCCATCATCCCCGTATCGCAGGTGGAGGAATGCGCCGCTTACCGTGAAAAGGGCCTCAGCTACCTGCTGGCTGCCGAGCGTGATGGCCAGGTGGTTGCCGGGTTTGATTTTGGAAACTCACCCTTTTCGTACACTGCCGAAAAGGTTGCCGGAAAAATAGTTGTACTCACCACAACCAACGGCACGCACGCGCTGCACCTTTCGCGCAGTGCAAAGCAGATTGTTATCGGCTCGTTTTTAAACCTGACGGCCTTGTGCAGCTGGCTGAAAGATCAGCATGAAAACATTTTGCTGGTATGCTCGGGCTGGAAAAATAACTTTAACCTGGAAGATACCCTGTTTGCCGGTGCCGTGGTTGAACAGCTTAAAGGCTCCGTACACCGCACAGATGACCCGGCCATTGCCGCAAACGACCTTTATCAGTTAGCGAAGGACGACCTTGCCGGCTATCTCAGCAAAACATCGCACAGCGAACGCCTTAAACAGCTGGGCATTGAAAAGGATATTGCCTTTTGCCTTAATGTTGATTTAACCACCGCCATCCCCGTTTTGCAGGGCGAAAAACTGGTTAAGCTAAGCGTTTAACTGGCCTGTTGTTTCGCACGTTTAGCGTTGCGGCGTTTTATTAACCGGCGCACAACATACACAATAATTGCCGCCGCCAGCCATACCGGCCACAAAGTAATCAGTCCGAAGAATAATGTTACTGCGATATCAACACTGTCGCCTATCGCTTTTTGCCACCTGTAGCCAAAGCCCTGGCCGTTATCTTTGGATGATTGCTGTGTGTAAAAGGTAATATTTAACGAGCTGAAGTCGATTTGTTTACTCAGGTAATTGAGTTGACCCTGGTTGCTTTCAATTTCGGTGCGTACGTCATTCAGCTTATTCTCTATCTCGAGTACATCGGCCATTTTACCGGCTTTGCTTAATAGTTCGAGGTAACGTTTTTCCAGCGCCTTTTTATTGTTGAGGCGGGTGGTAACGTCAATATATTCGGTAGTAACATCTCTTGAACGAATGCTTTTTGATTCTATCCTGTCGCCCGCGGATGTAATGTCCTTTAAAAAGCCGTCAAACTTAGCGGCCGGGATGCGCACATCCAACGTATATTCGTTACGTTTTTCGTAACTGTTATTGGCCTGCCGCTCTTCATTCACGTAGCCGCCAACGGCTTTCAAGGCATCCGTTACCCGTTTGCGCGCCTTGACAATATCGTTGGTTTCAAAGCTGATATCACCTTCCTTAATGATCTTTTTTTGTATAGATGACGATGGTTCCGGCGTTGCTTTTAATGACTGATTAGCTACCGGCGGCTCAGTTAAAACAACATCGTTAACTGTTAAATTTTCAGCTTTATCGGCAAAACCGTACGAAACTCCTTTTTTATCCTGGCATCCGGTAATAACTAATGCCGCTATAGCGGCAAGCGCAAATTTTTTCATATCCTTCTATTTTAGTTTCTCATTGTTCTTGTGCCTGTCGGCATCGCGGATATTCTTTTTGTCCAGGTTTTTTGACAGTGCATCAGTAAGGTCAATACCGGTTTGGTTGGCCAGGCAAATCAGTACAAACAACACATCGGCCATTTCATCAGCCAGGTTAACCTCTGTATCTGATTTTTTGAATGATTGCTCGCCGTATTGCCTGGCCATAATGCGGGCCACTTCACCTACTTCTTCCATTAAAATGGCGGTATTGGTTAACTCGTTAAAATACCGCACACCTGTTGTTTTTATCCAGCTATCAACAAGATGCTGCGCTTCCTTAATTTCCATAAATCAATATTTAATTTTTTTCAGGGAGATGTTTATTCCTTCACCTTGGTATCGATGGTGATCGTTACAGGGCCATCGTTTACCAGGCTTACCTTCATATCCGCGCCGAAAATACCGGTTGCCACAGTTTTACCCGTTAGCTTGCTTAACTCCGTTATCATTTGCTCGTAAAGCGGTATTGCCTTTTCAGGGCGTGCAGCCCTGATAAACGACGGGCGATTGCCCTTTTTAGTTTGAGCGAACAGTGTAAACTGCGAAATAAGTAAAATACTGCCGTTAACATCTGCCAGCGCTTTGTTCATCAGGCCGTTTTCGTCGCTAAATACACGCATATTGGCAATTTTTTGGGCAAGCCATTGTATATCCTCAACTGTATCGGCGTCCTCAACGCCCAATAATACCAAAAAGCCTGTGCCGATTTGCCCGGTTACCTCTCCGTCAACCCGGCAGGCCGCTTCGCTAACACGTTGTAATACTGCTCTCATGCTACAATATTACAACGTTTACGCTCAAGGGTTGTAGATAAATAAAATTAACCTATGGTAAAGTTATCGATTTAGCTTTAAACAGCGTGTAGTAGTTTAACTTAATAACAACTGTTTATAAACTTATTGTGAAAAACCGGCAACAAATACAAATTAAAAATCGTTAATAGATTAAATATCAATCCTATGGCAAAATTAAGAGCATCCTTACATTCACGGGTTCACAAATGGATCGACAAGGTCGGTTTCAGCCTTAACTCTCAATCAAGCAAAGATAATGTTACTACTAAGCATTATTTTTTCGAAACATTTAACCTAATAGAAAAAGAAAAGCAGGATGATCCGGCGAAATCAAAGTACCTGTGTTTTGATGTTTACGGCGAAAAAATACCGGTGCGTTCACTGCTTGATCTGCAATCCGCATTTTTTGACAATTTGAGCAAGCTTAAATAGGCGCCTCTCAAATTCGTCGCCTCAAGGTGAGCACAACCATTTCGGCTTTACCGCTATGGTATATTTCAAGCAAAACGGTGCGCTCATGCTTTGATTTAAAAATATTGTCGATCTCTTCCAGGCTCATCCTGTATACAGGTTTAAAATTAACTGATACAATCTCATCCCCGCGTTCAAGTCCAATCTCATAGCCGGATGAGCCTGGCTCTACTCTGCTTATAATTACGTGCTGTAAGCCCGGCCCCGAGGCGTAATACTCAATGCCCGTCATGTCGTGCTCAAACGGTTCCCTGAATTTAGCAGCCTTTTTGAGATAGACGGCATTTCCGCTATAGTCAAACGTGATTTTAAAACGCTTTAATATTTCCATCCCAATGTTACCGTCGCGCGGTATGGAAGGTCTGATGTTGGTGTTATTACCATCCGGAAATGAGGTAAGCGGATAGTGTATTTTGTAAGTACCCAGATCGAGCTGTTTAGCGCGGGCTATAAAACCGGTAATGGGGCCGTTGAGCCCAACGCCTAAATTGGCGGCAATAAATTTATCAGGCATACCTTTTTTCTGTATCAGGTAATCCAGCGATAGCGCATGCCCGGCGCCCAGGTCAACAAGCAGTTTGTTGAGGGATGACGATCCATCAGGCAAAGTAACTTTTGTAAAGATGTAAGGCTTTTTCTCTTCAATAACCATCGGTATCCTGTCGCCTTTTTTCCTGATGCGGTTAATATCTTTAGGACGGTAAATGTTTAATGTGGTATCGGCCAGGTTGATCTGTACAACCAGGTTATTGAAAAATTCATACCCGATTAGACCGTGTATGGGCATGCCTACAAAGCCCGAAAGATTAAGGTTATCCGTTTTTAAAATAGCCGCTGATATACCGTAGCCCTGCGTTCCGGCAATCTTCACGTCAATTTGGCCTGTAATGTATGCCTGTGCATCATCGCCATCGCCAAGGCCGGGTATCTTCACCAGCCTTTTATAATCAATGTTGAGCGAATCAACCAAGTTAGGTTGCGTGATCAGCATTAGGCCTACGCCGGAGTCGAGTATAAAATTGTACGGCCCTTTGCCGTTTATATTTACCGGGACGATTACTGAATTACGTACAAAGCGAAACGGAATAGAAAGTTTTTTTCGGGATGCATCAAAATCAAAATGCTGCGCGCGGGCAATACATAGCAACCCGCACCAAAAAGTAATGATACATAGTGCGACGCTGAAAAACCGCCGTATAGATAAAGCCCTAATCAATCTGTTTATAACCGGTACTTAAATTTACGCATTGTACCTGCCATTAAACAAATTAATTATCAGGATTTTGAATCGTCCTTACATTCGGGGTTGTCTTTATCGTCCGTATCGCATTTAAGTACACCATCCAATTCCGGGTTTTGCAACGGTAATTCACTGGTTTTAGTTTCATACTCGGTTTGCCTGATTACTACTGCATAAGGCGCGGGTTCAATACGGCTGCCACGTGCTTCAGCATAAACCTGGGTAAATTCAGCACCTATATATAAGATGGCAGCGGTATAATAAATCCAAACCAGGATCACGATGATAGAGCCGGCGGTGCCGTAGGCTGAGCCCTGCGCGGTATATTGTATGTACAGGCTGATGATGTATTGGCCTATGATAAACAGAATGGCCGTGAATATGGCACCCGCCCGAACGTCCTTCCACTTGATCTTGACATCAGGCAACACTTTGAAAATGATACCGAACAATACGGAAATTACCAGCAGCGTTACGCCAAAATTTATGGCAAATATAAGGGTTGTGCCCACCACGGCTGATATATCGTTCCCCAACACTTTGGGCAGCCAGGCTTCAATTTTATCACTAATAGCGCTGATGATGATGCTCACCACGAGCGAAGCCAACAACAAAAAGCCCAGGCTTACAATCAATGAAAAGGACAGGAACCTATTTTTGAGCAAACGTACCCAGCCCTTTTTTGGCTTGGCCTTAACGCGCCATATCAGGTTAAGCGAATCCTGTATCTCCAAAAATATACTGCTTGCACCAAGCAACAGGGTAGCTATGCCTACAACCAGACCTATACCGCTTTTACCCGCTATATCCTGCGATTTGATAGTAGCCTTGATTTGCTCTGTAGCCTGAGCGCCCACATATTGCTGTAACTGATCGTACAACTCGTTACGGTTACCGGCATCCTTTAAAAATATACCGGTTAATGCAAGCACCAGGATAAGCAGCGGAGCTAACGAAAATATGGTATAGTAAGCGAGCGAGGCGCTCAATTTTAAGCCGTTATCATTACCAAAACTACTGAAAGTGGCCAGGAGTACTTTCCATAACTGCTTAAAGTATTCTTTGCTAAACATTTTCATAGGCAGGCAAAATGTGTTTTGTTAAACCTTAAAGCTAACAGCACCATAAATGTTTATGTTTTGGCAAAATGTAATTAGGGGCTTTTTAAATGCCTGAAAACAATGTTATAATGCTGTTACAATTGGTTGAAAGGAATGTTCAGTAATTCAAAATTCTGCCAGCCTGTATAATCAAAATGCCACCACTCGCTGCTGTATACCTTAAAGCCGTGGCGCTCCATAACATCGCGGAGCAACTTGCGGTTATTGAGCTTTTTCAGCGGGAGATTATTATAATTTGCTGATGCATGTGGCGTAAAGCTATCATAGCCTGTAGGCATTTCCAGTTCAAGTTCAGTTTTAAGGTTGATAAGGGTAAGGTCAACCGCGCAGCCGCGGTTATGGCGGGAGCCTTTTCGCGGATCAGCAACATAAGTGGTATCGGTGGCTATTTCGTAAAACTTAACGGTAATGGCGTACGGCCGGTAGGCGTCAAAAATTTTTAAGCCAAGCCCTTTTTTATTAAGCTCCGCCTGTACGGCTTTTAAGGCTTCGGCTACGGGCAGCCTGGCAAAGGCCGCAGCTTTGTTGTATACAGGGCGACCAGTGAAATTATTGGCGGTTGCGTATCGAATGTCAAGCACTACGCCGGGTATAAACTCTTTTAGGTTTACCAATCGTTTTTGAGGGTGGGCGGCTACCTGCTGTTTATAGGCATTGTAACCGGTTACCTTGCTACTGTCGATGTATTTGTAAACCTGCGCACGGGCATTTGTAGTCAGTAAACAAGCCAAGCTGATTAATAAAAGCAGCCGCATGGTTATCAGATGTTGGATACAATCAACAGATCCAGATCCTTACAAGGAATATTAAAACGATCGCCTAAATGCTTGTTGGTGAGATGACCCTGGTAAATATAGACCGCATTGCGCACACCTGTTTTTTGCCAGATCACATTTTTAATACCGCCCTGGTCGCCGATATCAACCAGTATCGGGGCGAATATGTTGGTGAGCGCATATGTAGCGGTACGCGCTACACGTGAGGCTATGTTTGGCACGCAATAATGCGTTACGTCGTACTTGCGGAAAACAGGGTTGGTGTGGTTGGTTACCTCGGATGTTTCGAAGCAGCCGCCCTGGTCAATGCTTACATCAATGATAACCGAATCGCGCTTCATGCGGCTTACGGTTTCCTCGCTTATAATACACGGACTGCGGCCTGCCTGCGCGCGCAGCGCACCGATGGCTACATCGCAGGTGGTAATGGCTTTCTCGAGCACAATAGGCTGCACAACCGAGGTAAATACCCGGCTACCTATGTTATTCTGCAAGCGGCGTAGTTTGTATATCGACGGGTCAAAAACCTTTACCTCGGCGCCTAATGATATGGCTGTACGCGCGGCATATTCGCCTACTGTGCCTGCGCCTAATATCACAATTTCGGTGGGGGGAACGCCCGTAATACCGCCAAGCATCAAGCCTTTCCCCTCAAAAACATTGCTCAGGTATTCAGCAGCTATCAATATTGAGGTGGCGCCAACAATTTCGCTCATGGCGCGCACTACGGTCAGGGTGCCGCCTTCGTCGAGCAGGTGCTCAAAGCAAAGCGCGGTAATTTTTTTGTTGAGCAAGGCTTGTAGTACTTCAGCCTTCATGGTGGCAGGCTGCAGGGTCGATATCAGCAACTGGCCCGGTTTCATCAGCTCAATTTCGGCCAGGGTAGGCGGGGCTATCTTGATGATGATGTCAGCCTCGTAAACGGTTTTGGTATCATATACTATACGGCCGCCCTGTTCGCTGTAGTCCTTATCCAGGAAGTTGGCTGCTTTACCTGCATTGCTTTCCAGCATTACATCATGCCCGTTATTTACCAGCAACGCTACCGAAAGCGGCGTAAGCGGTATGCGGTTCTCCTGGAAAGAAACTTCTTTAGGTATACCTATGTAGAGCTTGTTCTTGCGGGTTTTAACTTCCAGCATTGATTCCTGGGTTTGCATCAATGCCTGCCGTGCCACATCGCTAAAACCGCTGTATTTACCTGAACTCATTTGGCTTGCAATAAATTTACGGATGTTGAAGATACAGATTTAAACAATAATCGCACCTAAATATTTTCAACCACAAGCTGTCGCCGGTTGTCATCTAAAGCGGTTATAGACACGCGGGTGTAGTGCTCAGGCAGCAGATCAGGTATTTTTTCGGGCCATTCAATAAAGCAGTAATTGCCCGAGTAAAAATATTCCTCATAGCCCATATCCAACGCTTCGCTTTGTTTTTTGAGCCGGTAAAAATCAAAATGATAGGCTTTGCCAGAAGGGATTATGTACTCATTCACGATAGAGAATGTTGGGCTGGTAACCGCCTCGGTAACGCCAAGCGCGGCAGCCAGCTCTTTTATCAATGTAGTTTTACCCGCCCCCATATCGCCATAAAAAACAAAAATCTTGCTAGTGCCGGCATGAGAAATTAACTGGCGGGCAGCATCGGGTAATTCGCTTAGCGATGTAACGTTGATTTGCACTTTAATTTTTTTGATAAATAACAAGATCAAGCTGACCAACTCTCCTAAATCCTTTGTCAGCGGTGATTAACGGAGTATTGAAGGTTATAGCTGATGCAGCAATATACTATCAGGCAGTTTCAATCTATACTTCTTCCTGATAGCAATTGTGTTTGCTTTAACCTCTTCATCAATATTTACCACATAAACAGATCTGATAAAGTCATCGAGAATTGCTTTTGCCGAATCATCATTCTGATGGTAAGCATATAATTCCATCTCCGTTATTACAGAGATGGATATACTTTGATCTTGCAATAATTCTGAAAGTGTAGCATCACCATTTAGTAAATAAATACAAATATTAGTATCAATAAAGATATCAGTTCCACTCATTTCTCAGCTTTTTCTGAATGGTCAATCCGTCTTCGTCAGTTTTTAATACACCACAAAATTTTTGAGCGTCAAACTTTTTTACGACTTTCCTGTCAGCAAGAGCCTTTTTAAGCTTACCAATATCTTTATTAGTTTTTAACGTAAGTACCATACTCAAATTTAAGCAAAAAAGCTTAGAATTATTTAGGCCCGTAAGTAGCTATCGGAATGATCATCTCTTCTAACGAAATGCCCCCGTGCTGGAAGGTTTCGTTATAAAAATTCACAAAATGGTTGTAATTATTCGGGTATACAAAATAGCCATCATTTTTAGCGAAAACGAAGCTTGAGCTTACATGCAGCTTAGGCAGCATGGCATCGTGCGGGTTGCGTATATGCAACACATCCTTGGCATTAAAGTTAAGGTTCCGTCCCTGCTTGTAACGCAGGTTGGTATTGGTATTACGGTCGCCGATGATCTTGCTCGGGTTTTTTACCTTAATGGTACCATGATCTGTAGTAATAATTACCCTTACCTGCTTTTGCGCCAGGTACTTCAACAATTCAAACAGCGGCGAATGCTCAAACCATGATAGCGTTAATGATCGGTAAGCGGCATCATCGCTGGCCAGTTCGCGTATCATCTGCATATCAGTACGGGCATGTGATAGCATATCCACAAAGTTATACACCACTACGTTCAAATCGTTATTCATCAGGTTGTTAACCGACTCGTTTAACGATCTGCCCTCGTCAAGGTTCAATATCTTGTGGTATGAATACTTACACTCCTTGCGCAGATTGCGTTTAATGTTGTCACCCAAAAAGTCGTCCTCAAAAAGGTTTTTGCCACCCTCGTCCTCGTCATTCTGCCATTTATCCGGAAAACGGCGCTCCATCTCCAGCGGCATCAGGCCCGAAAATATGGCGTTACGCGCGTATTGCGTAGCCGTAGGCAAAATGCTAAAGTAAATATCCTCTTCTTCCAGCCTGAAATATTCAGATATCAGCGGGTTAATAATGCGGAACTGATCGTAACGCAGGTTATCTATCAATATAAAAAACAATGGCTTGCCCTCACCGTCCAGTTTCGGGAACACCTTTTTCTTAAATAATTGCGGTGAGCTGATGGGGCCGCTTTCCGGATTTTTAACCCAGTTTAGGTAATTTTTTTCGATGTATTTACAAAACTGCGTATTGGCCTCGGCTTTTTGCAGGGTCAGAATTTCGTGCATGCCCGCATCTTCCAGTTGCTCCAGTTCAAGCTCCCAGTAGATAAGTTTTTTATACACGTCTATCCATTCCTGGTAGCTCAGGTTATCGTTCAGCGTCATGCCCAGCGTACGGAAATCCTGCTGGTAAGCCATGGTTGTTTTCTCAGTAACCAGGCGTTTGTTTTCAGTCAGTTTTTTTATGGTGAGCAGTATCTGCTTCGGGTGAACCGGCTTTATCAGGTAGTCATCAATTTTGGAGCCGATGGCATCCTCCATCAAATACTCTTCCTCGCTTTTGGTGATCAGCACAATCGGCACATCATTGTTCAGGTTCTTTATCTGCGATAGTGTTTCCAAGCCCGTAAGGCCGGGCATGTTCTCATCCAGAAAAACCAGGTCAAAGTAACCGTTCTTAAAGGCTTCAACGGCGTCGTTACCGCTGGTCACGGTGGTTACTTTATAACCCTTTTCATTTAAAAAAAGTATATGGGGCTTTAACAGGTCGATTTCATCGTCGGCCCATAATATGGTGGTATCCTGCATCGTAATATTATTTAGTTGGGTTATAACCTTATTTTCGGGCTTTTGTTGTTTGTAAATAGGCGCGTTAACAAAAAATAACAAATATACGATACTTTAGTTAAGCATATTTAACACATTTGCACAGTTTTTTAAGGCATTGAATAAAAAGAAGATCATTAACGATCCGGTATACGGATTCATCAGCATACCTGAGGGGCTGGTGTTTAAACTGATTGAGCACCGTTACTTTCAGCGGTTACGTTACATCAAGCAATCGGGCATGACACATATGGTGTATCCAGGCTCCATACATACCCGTTTTCACCACGCGCTGGGCGCCATGCACTTGATGGGGCTCGCTATTGAAACTCTGCGCAATAAAGGACACGAGATCAGCGAGGCAGAAGAAGAAGCTGTTACTATTGCCATATTGCTGCACGATGTTGGGCACGGCCCGTTCTCGCACGCGCTCGAGAGCACCATTGTGCAGGGCATAAGCCATGAGGATATATCATCCTTATTAATGAACCGGCTGAATGTTGAGTTTGACGGGCGGCTTAATATGGCTATTAATATATTTAACGATACCTATCCCCGCCGTTTTCTGCATCAGTTGGTATCAGGGCAGTTAGATATGGACCGGCTGGATTACCTTAACCGCGACAGCTTTTTCACCGGCGTAATTGAGGGTATGGTAGGCAGCGACCGTATTATTAAAATGCTTAACCTGTACGACGGGCAGATAGTGGTGGAAGAAAAGGGTATTTATTCTATTGAAAAATTCCTGATCGCCCGCCGCCTGATGTACTGGCAGGTATACCTGCATAAAACGGTTATAGCCGCCGAGCAGGGTTTGAATAAAATACTGGTACGCGCACGCCAGTTGGCGCTTATTGGTAAAAAACTGTTTTGTACACCTGCGTTATGCCATTTTTTGTACTATGAAATCAGCAGGGAGGCGTTTATTCACAACCCGGAACACCTGGAGATATTCGCGCAGATGGACGATACCGACATCATGTCGGCTGTAAAGGTTTGGGTTAATTGCGATGATGTTATTTTAGCTACCCTGTGCCGCAACCTGGTTTACCGCGATCTGTTACATGTTGACATTACCAACAGTAAACCGGATGAGTTGATGGTAAACAACCTCCGGCAAAAAGCATCCGTATATTACAACATAAGCGAAGAAGAGGCCGCTTTTTTTGTGTTTACCGATACTGTACTGAATGATGCTTACAAGGTTGACGATACCAACATACGCATATTGATGAAGGATGGAAGTGTAAAGGATATAACCGCCGCCAGCGATAACGCCAACCTTACCGCCTTAGCCAAAACGGTTACCAAGCACATACTGTGCTACCCTAAACAATTGATATAAATTATGAACGTTTGTATTATTTGTTGCTTTAATATTAACATATAACTTTGTGCGATGCAATTTACTGCCCAGCAGATTAGCTTATTATTGAACGGAACTGTTGAAGGTGATGCTTTGGTAGCGGTTGATAAACTGGCTAAAATTGAAGAAGGCACCCCCGGATCGCTTTCATTTTTGGCTAACCCTAAATATGAGCAGCACCTGTATACTACGGGCGCTTCGGTAGTTATTATTAATGAGGATTATGTATTAACCGGCCCGGTAAGCGCTACGCTGATACGGGTTGAGAATGCTTACAGCGCTTTCTCGGTTTTGCTGGAGCAATACAATACCATCAAACTAAACAAAACCGGCATTGAGCAGCCGAGCTTTATACACCCCACCGCCAGGGTGGGCAACAATGTGTTTATAGGGGCATTTGCCTACATTGGTCCGAATGCAACCGTAGGCGACAACAGCAAGATATACCCCAATACCTATATAGCCGACAATGTTACCATCGGTAGTAATGTTACCTTATTTGCTGGTGTAAAAGTTTATTTTGACTGTGTTGTAGGTGATAATGTAATTATTCACTCCGGCGCGGTTATCGGCAGCGATGGCTTTGGCTTTGCGCCAAACGCTGACGGCTCCTATAAAAAGATAAGCCAGATAGGTAATGTAATTATTCAAGATGATGTGGAGATTGGCGCCAATACGGCGGTTGACCGTGCTACTATGGGCTCTACCATCATACGCAAAGGCGCAAAAATTGATAACTTGGTGCAGATTGCCCACAATGTTGAGGTTGGGCAAAATACGGTTATTGCCGGGCAGGCGGGTATATCAGGCAGTACCAAAATTGGCGAGCAGGCGGTTATTGGCGGCCAGGTAGGTATTGCCGGGCATTTAACCATTGCCAAAGGTACACAGCTATCGGCACAAACCGGTATCAACAGCTCTATAAAAGATGAAGGTAAACAATGGGGCGGCTCACCTTACCTGCCTTATAAGGACTATTTACGCGCGCATGTAAACACGCGCCGCCTGCCCGGGCTTGAAAAGCGCGTGGCCGAATTAGAAAAAATGATTGCTGAACTGCATAACAACAAAACATGAGTGCAGTTAATGTTAACTATATGAACGTAAAACAACGAACTATTAAATTGCCTGTATCTGTTTCAGGTACCGGTTTGCACACCGGCGAAAAGGTTACCATGACCTTTAACCCAGCCCCCGAAAACCATGGCTATAAATTTCGCCGAGTGGATGTTGAAGGGCAACCGGTAATTGATGCTGATGTAGATAACGTTACCGACACATCGCGCGGAACCACCATATCGCAAAACGGCGCAAGCGTTAGTACCGTTGAACACGTACTGGCAGCCCTCGTGGGTTTGGAGATCGATAACGTATTGATTGATCTGGACGGCCCCGAAACGCCTATTATGGATGGCAGTGCCATTGAGTTTGTTAACGCCCTAACCGGCGGCGGTTTTGTTGAGCAGGATGCCGACCGTGAATATTATCATATTACCCATAATATACATTACACCGAAGCCGAACGTAAAGTGGAAATGGTGGCCATGCCGCTTGATGATTACCGCTTTACCTGTATGGTTGATTATAACTCGGATGTACTGGGCAGTCAGCATGCCAGTATATCAACCATTAACGAGTTTACCAAGGAGATAGCCTCATGCCGCACGTTCTGCTTTTTGCATGAACTGGAGATGCTGTTAAAGCACAACCTGATTAAAGGCGGCGACCTTAACAATGCCATTGTTGTTGTTGACAAACAGGTTGACGAGGAAGAATTGGCACACCTGGCCAAACTGTTTAACCGTAAGGACATCAAAGTTGCGCCGCAAGGCATCCTCAACAATATTGAACTACGCCATCAGAACGAGCCTGCAAGGCACAAACTGCTGGACATGATAGGCGACCTTGCCCTGGTTGGAGTTCCGCTTAAAGGGCACATCATGGCAGCAAGGCCGGGCCATGCGGCAAACATCGCCTTTGGCAAAAAAATTAAGGCACTCATAAAAAAAGAACGCAGCAAAAAACACCTTAAGGTTTACGATCCGAACATGAAGCCGCACTATGATACTGTGCAGATCATGGACATATTGCCTCACCGTCAACCATTTCTGATGGTTGATAAGATTTTGGAACTAACCAAAACTCACGTGGTAGGTTTAAAAAACGTTACCATGAACGAGGATTTGTTTATGGGGCACTTTCCGGGTGCGCCGCTTTTCCCTGGTGTTTTGCAGATAGAGGCTATGGCACAAACTGGTGGTATTTTGGTGCTGAACACCGTGCCTGATCCGGAAAACTACATTACGCTTTTCCTTAAAATAGAAAATGCCCGCTTTAAAGATAAGGTAACACCGGGTGATACAATTATATTCCGCTGCGACCTGGTTGCACCTATACGCCGTGGCATTGCGCAAATGAAAGGCGTAGGTATGGTAGGCGAACGCGTTGTAGTTGAAGCCGAGTTGATGGCCCAGATAGTAAAAACAAAAAACAAAGATTAATACATGATACAGCCTTTGGCATATATACACCCGCAGGCACGCATTGCCGATAACGTGGTGATTGAACCGTTTGTAACCATACATAAGGATGTTGAGATAGGTGAGGGTACCTGGGTAGGCTCAAACAGCGTAATTATGGATGGCGCCCGCATAGGCAAAAACTGCCGTATATTTCCGGGGGCTGTAGTATCTGCCCCGCCGCAGGATTTAAAATATAAAGGCGAGCCAAGTACCGTTACCATTGGCGATAATACCGTTATCCGCGAATGCGTTACCCTTAACCGCGGTACCGCACTTGACAAAAACACCACTACCATTGGCAGCAACTGCCTGCTGATGGCCTATGTACACGTAGCGCATGATTGTGTGGTGGGCGATAATGTAATTATAGCCAATTCGGTACAGCTGGCCGGCCACATCAACGTGTACGATTACGCCTTTATTGGCGGTACATCGGCAGTGCACCAGTTTGTTGAGATTGGCGCGCACAGCATGATCTCAGGCGGATCACTGGTACGTAAGGATGTGCCACCGTATACCAAGGCTGGCCGTGAGCCATTGTCTTATATCGGTATAAACTCGGTAGGTTTACGGCGCCGTGGTTTCTCGGCCGAGAGCATTAATGAGATTCAGGAGATCTACCGTATCATCTTCCTGAAAAAATACAATGTTACCAAGGCGCTCGATATAATCGAAGCTGAGTTTAACCCAACGGTTGAGCGCGACGAGATTGTAAACTTTGTACAAAACTCCCAGCGCGGTATTATGAAGGGGTTTGGGATATAAGTTTCTGTCTTGAACCAGAGTTTACAGAATTGGAGAATAGGCAGAATTTTTTTGCATGCTTCTTAAATTCTTTAAATTATAAAATTCAGCAAGTTCCGGTTCATGACAAACTCTGTAAATTCTCTAATTCATAAATTCGGGTTCAAGACAAAATGAGCATCACCCTCAACGATATAGGCCGGCGGTTTAACCGCGATTGGATTTTCAAAGGGGTGAACTATAGTTTTGCAGCCGGCGAAAGCTATGCAGTGCTGGGGCCGAACGGTTCCGGAAAATCAACTTTGCTGCAGGTGCTTAACGGCAGTCTTTCCCCTTCAAAAGGTAAAATATCTTTTTCGCTTGATGGCAGCGATGTTGAAGCGGAGCAGGTTTTTAAACACTTAAGTTTGGCCGCGCCTTACCTCGAACTTATCGAGGAGTTTACTTTGGCAGAGGTAATCGATTTTAATTTCAAGTTTAAACCGTATAAACCTGGCATTAATCAGGTGGGATTGATTAACCTGCTTAATATGCAAAGCAGCAAAAACAAGCTGGTAAAATATTTTTCATCCGGCATGAAACAGCGGCTTAAATTGGCGCTTGCCTTTTGTTCGGACACGCCTATGCTGATGCTGGATGAGCCGACCTCTAATCTCGATACTCAAGGGGTCGACTGGTACCTTAGCCTGGTTGAGCGTTTTTCCGCCGGGCGTTTGACCATTATATGCTCCAACCAGGAGCATGAGTACAGTTTTTGCAGCAACTCCCTTAATATTGTTGATTACAAATAACTTAACATATTATATGAAGTTAACATTTATTTGATGTGTTACGCTTGTAGCATAAATAATTAACGGTGCGTATAATAGTTAAACCTGAATAAGCCATTACCGTTATGAAAAAGCTCTTATTTATTGTATTTACCGCATTGGTGTTAGCCGGCTGCTCAAAAGGCAGAAGGGTTTGCTGTGACCTCCCTGAAGATAATTCCATTTTTATGAGCGCCACCCGGGCCGATTCAGTGTGGCGGGCAAATTTTGTGGAGACACGCCTGTTGCACGATTCGCTTTACATATTCGGTACTAAAGGCGACGAGCATATCCGGATAATTATCAAGCCTGTCAGCACGGGTAAGTACTACGTTACACCGCGTAACGGAATGTATTATATCACCGTTGGTGGCGACGTAATGGGCGCTGAATACCCGGCAGCGGCTGATACGTTGAACCAGGTTATCATCACCGGTTATGATCTTAAAAAAGGCCTGATACAGGGCGAGTTCAATATCCGGTTCGTAAAAAGCGGGCGATACGCCGGAACGCCCTATGTAAACGAAGCAATTTTCTCGCGCGGCAAATTCAGGGCTGAGTTGCCGGAGCCCGGCATGCAATAAAAGTATGACAAGGCTGTTTAAGTTGTATGAAAACCTATCTCTGTTACATTGTGCTTTTTATTTCACTTTTATCTTCATGCAGTAAAGGCGAAAAAGTTTGCTGCGACCCGATAGCTCAACCCCAACTACCTGAATTTTATGTGTACAGTTATAAGAATGATAGCGCATGGATTGCAGAACCTAATATATGCTACTTAAATCGTGGGCGGTTATATATCGAAGTAAAGTCCGGCGAAGAAAAGCTCGTAATTGCTATCGAAGATTTTAAAGGAAAAGGTAATTATAAGCTTTTAGGGGTTGCCTGCAGATATTACGATAAAAACGGTTTAGATTACTTAGCAGACCTTTCTCCTGTCAATTCTTTCGACGTGAACGAATACGACGAAGCCACAGGTGTTTTTAATGGTGTTTTAACTGTTAATACAGAAGTAAGGGTGCCGGCATGGGCCGGAAATGCCGCACATGAAATTTATTTTTCAAAAGGCCGATTCAGGTTGGCTTTAGCTAAATAATTGTATTTTTGGCGCTCAATAATATAAATCATATGGGCCAGAGAATTAAGATTAAAGCCTTGTTGGAGAGCGATGCAACCAACATTGATGTAACCGTAAAAGGATGGGTGCGTACCTTCCGCAACAACCAGTTCATAGCTTTAAACGATGGTTCAACCAATAATAACGTACAGATAGTTGTTGATTTTGAGAATACCGATGCCGCTTTATTAAAGCGTATTACAACCGGTGCGGCATTAAGCGTTACCGGTACCGTAGTGCCATCATTAGGTAAAGGCCAAAAAATCGACATTAAAGCTAAAGAGATAGAGATACTGGGCGACAGTGACCCGGAGAAATATCCGCTGCAACCTAAAAAGCACAGCCTGGAATTTTTGCGCGAGATAGCGCACCTGCGTTTCCGTACCAATACGTTTGGCGCGGTGTTCAGGGTGCGAAACAGTTTGTCGTTCGCTGTTCACCAGTTTTTCCAGGAACGCGGTTTTGTTTATCTGCATACACCGGTAATAACCGCCTCTGATGCGGAAGGCGCGGGTGAAGCCTTTAAGGTAACTAACCTTGATCTGGATAACCTGCCGCGTACAGATAGCGGCGAGATCGATTACAAGCAGGATTTCTTTGGTAAGGCGACCAACCTTACTGTATCAGGCCAGTTGGAGGGCGAGCTGGGTGCCATGGCGCTGAGCGATATTTATACCTTCGGCCCGACTTTCCGTGCGGAAAATTCAAACACCACCCGCCACCTTGCCGAGTTTTGGATGATAGAGCCCGAAATGGCTTTTTATGATCTGGATGACAACATGGACCTGGCTGAGGCGTTGTTGAAGTACGTAATAAAATACGCGCTGGATAAAAACCGGGAAGACATCGAATTCCTGAGCCAGCGTTTACAGGAAGAAGACAAGCAAAAGCCGCAGAACGAGCGCTCAGAAATGACGCTGCTTGAAAAGCTGGAATTTTGCCTGGAGAACGATTTTGTGCGCCTTACCTATACCGAGGCTATCGATATATTAAAAGATTCGACCCCGAATAAGAAAAAGAAATTCCAGTACCTGGTTGAAGGCTGGGGTACTGATCTGCAATCAGAGCACGAGCGTTACCTGGTGGAGAAGCACTTTAAAAAACCGGTCATCCTGACGGATTATCCAAAGGAGATCAAAGCCTTCTACATGCGCCAGAACGAGCCCGATGCCAATGGCCGCGAAACGGTACGAGCGATGGATATTCTTTTCCCGGGCATCGGTGAAATTGTGGGCGGTTCGCAACGTGAGGAGCGTTTAGACAGACTTGAAAAACGTATGGATGAGATGGGCATCCCTAAAGAGGAACTTTGGTGGTACCTGGATACCCGCCGCTTTGGTGCCTGTCCGCACGCCGGTTTTGGTTTAGGCTTTGAGCGTTTGGTACTGTTTGTTACCGGCATGGGCAACATCCGCGACGTGATCCCTTTCCCGAGGTTCCCTAAAAACGCAGAATTTTAATAACAGAGATACAAAAGTAAAATGGCCTTTAGCGATAAGCTAAAGGCCATTTTTTATACGCTGAACTTGATCCAGCCGTTACCTTCAAATCCGAAGATGAACTGCTTAGGGTTGATGATCTCGGCCATGATCTCTAACGAGTCTACCAGCCTTGGGCCGGGGCGGTTAAAGTATTGGTTGCCATCGGCAATGTATAGCCGGTTGTTCTTAATGGCTTTTAGTTCTGCAAAGCCGGGTTTGTCCAGAATTAAATTAATTTCGCGCATGGTGCGGTCAATTGCGAAACCGCAAGGCATCAGTACAATAACATCCGGGTCGGCCAGGCGGATAGCATCCCAATCCACATAAGGCGAATGCTTGCCTGCCTCGGCCAATACAGGTGTGCCACCGGCAATACTCACCAGTTCGGGTATCCAGTTGCCTGATACCATCAATGGGTCAAGCCATTCAACACAGGCCACGGTCGGCTTGGCATCAATAAATTTCAGTTTGTGGCGAATGATGTTTATGCGGTCTTCCAGGTCTTCTATCAGCGCATCACCGGGATCGGCTACATTTAATGTTGATGCTACACGCTTAATATCGGTCAGCATATCATCAATACTATTAGGTTGCAATGATATGATCTGCGCCGGTTTATCCAGATGGTCCGCCAGCGCCTGTTCTACTTCGGGGAGCGATACCGCGCAAACTTCGCATTGCGCTTGTGTGATCACCACATCGGGCTGCAGTTCTTTGATCACTTCCTTTTTTACAGTGTATAATGATAGCGCGTCGTTCAGTATCTCTTTTACCTTATTATCGATCTCGGCGCTGCTTAATCCGTCAGGAATATTAGCCTCCGTGCAAACAGGCAGGGCTTTTACACTTTCCGGGTAGTCGCACTCGTGCGAGCGGCCAACCAGGTATTGTTCCAAACCTAAAGCGCAGATAATTTCCGTAGCTGATGGTAAAAGCGATATAATACGAAAGGGTGATGATGACATGCGGAAAAAATTAAAGTACAGTAAGCGACGATGAATTATCGCCTCATTTCGCTCAGGATAGCCCGGAGCAGTTCATTGGCATGCTGCGAACCGATGATGTACAGCAGGCCGTCGCGGTCGGTAAGGTGTATGGCATCCTTGCCGCCTGCGTAAAAACGGATGGTGCCGCGGGTATGCAGGTTGTAAACCGGGTTATTGAACAGGTAGCGGCTGTAAGTGCCCTTTTCGGCTTTTACAATGCTGTTCAGATCGATCTTTACCAGGCGGGTGGTCCACAAACCATCCAGCATAATGCTTTTATTTTGCACCCGTGTACGAAAGTGCAGCAAAAAGCCCATGATGATAGAGATGATAATAATAGCGAAACCCACCACAATCAGCAGATCCCCGTTGCGGGCGTTGCCCTCGGTAAAGAAATAAGCCGCGAAGCACGACATGGCCAGTACCAGCCTGATAGTTAGCGGTATAAACTCCCTGCCGAGGTATTGTTTCTCGATGTAAACCGGTTTTTCGCTCATGCTCTATTTAAACAGTTCGAATATAGTAACTTTTTTAGTGTTAGGGCCAACCTTGTAGCGTTCATCAGGCCGGTAGCCGGCTATCCACATAATATCGCCGTTGCCATTCACCAATAACGGAATATGCTGTTTTTTGTGCAGCGGAATTTTCAGGTTAATGAAGAAATCGCTCAGCTTTTTACGGGTTTTCATCCCCAGTGGATAAAAATAATCGCTTTGTTGCCAGTGGCGGATGCTGAGCGGATAGATCAGTTTATCGCGATCTATTGATACCGAGAAAGGGTTATCTTTAATAATCAATGGCGAGTCATCATGCAAACTGGCGACGCGCTGCCCGTTAAAATGCACCTCGTGGTCAGTTTCATTGATAGTAATGCTTTCAACTGATGCTGGGTTGTTCTCAACCAATATCAGTTTGCCCCGGTCAATGGTCAGCTGGTGTGTCGCCGAAGCAAACCATTTACCGCTTTGCGCATCCAGCGATGCAATCACATCATCAACCACAGGCTCGGCAAAGCCATATGGTTGCAGCAGTTTGTATAGTAAAAGCTGTTGCGGTTGCAGCGCTTTAACGGCATCAACAGCTATATGTATCTCATCATCGTGCTGGATGAACAAATGTATTCTTGCCTCCTCAACCTTTAACGCCAATAGTTCTTCCAATTGGCGGAAGTGGCGCAGGTTATTATCAAAAGTATTCTCAAGGCTTGGGTTGAGTCCCCGTAGTTTGGGTATTACTTCATGCCTTATCTTGTTACGCGCGTACTTGGTTGAGGCGTTCGAGCTATCCTCAACATAAAATATATTCTCCTCTGCAACAACAGTCGCTATTTCCTCCCGGGAGAGGAATAGCAGTGGCCTCACCAATACCCCTTTTTTAGGCAGGATGCCGTGCAGGCCTGCAATGCCGGTGCCGCGTGTAAGGTTTAACAATATTGTTTCAATCGTATCGTTCTTGTGGTGGCCAAGCGCGATGAGGTGGTAATTATGTTGCTGCCTTATTTGCTCAAACCAGTTGTACCTCAGTTCCCTTGCCGCCATTTGTATGGATATTTTACGCATATCTGCATATGCAGTGGTATCAAAATTGATGGTATGAAAAGGTGCGCTGAGCTGCATGGCCAGGCTGCGGCAAAATTGCTGATCGGCCTCGGCCTCGCTGCCGCGAAGCCCAAAGTTGCAATGCGCTATGCCAAAAGTGTAACCTGCCGCGCTGAATAACCGGGCAAGCAAAACAGAATCAATACCACCGCTAACGGCAACCAAAATGCTGTTTTGCTGCGTAAAAAGATTATTTTGCTCAATAAAATCAGTAAAGCGCTTAACAGGGAGCATGCATCAAAATTATTAATTTAATAAGCCCCGCAAAAAACTAATTTTGCCAACGTGAATAAATGCCTTTTAAGTATACTCTTGCTGCTGCTCGCAGGCGCGGCGTTCGGCCAGCAAAAAAAATCGCAGGTGCGGCTTACGCGGTCTGACCGGAGCGAGGGCATTAAACGCAACGGTAAGGATATATTAAAGGTTTTTAACGGCACCTTTCAACAGGATTTTTCTATCCTGCAGTCAGACAGTGCATACTTTTATCCGCAGGATAACGCTTTTGACGCTTTTGGCAATGTGCACATTACGCAGGGCGATACACTGAATATATATGGCGATAAGCTGAATTATAATGGTAATACCAAAACCGCCATCCTAACCAACAATGTGCGGATGATTGATAAGGATGCTATCCTTACTACCGATTACCTGACCTATAATACGGCCACACGCATAGGCACTTATACAGGAGGTGGTAAGCTTATCAATAAGGATAACACGCTTACAAGTAAGAATGGCTATTACTTCGCGAGTTCGCGCGATGCTTATTTCAGGTATGATGTGGTGCTGAATACGGTTGACGCGCTGATCAAAACCGATACCATGCGGTACAACAGTGGGAGCCGCATAGCCTACTTTTACGGGCCAACCAACATTTACGGTAAAGCCAAAGATAAAGACACCTTATATACCGAGTTTGGTACATACAACACGGTTAACGAGCAAGCCTTTTTTACCAAGAATAACCTTTACAAGCAGGGGACTAAATCGCTTAAAGGGGATACCTTGTTTTATGACCGTTTGCTGGGCCTGGGGCGCGCCATAAAGCGGATCACGTTTATCGACAGGGAACAAAAGATAACCATGAAAGGTGATTTGGGTATATTTAACCGTAAAGAGGAGCGTACCCTGGTTACCGAGAATGCTTACATTATATTGGTTACCGAAGAAAAGGACACCACCAAAACCGATACTATCCAAAAGCTCGACAAGATAAAAACGGATAGCCTCGGTAAAGTATCGCCTAAAAAACCGGCCAAACCGCTTGACGTTAAAGTGCTATCGGCTACAATTAAGAAGCCTGCCGGGAAACCCAAAGGAAAATCCAGGGCACCTGCAACCACCTCAACATCCACTATAATTATAAATGAAAAGGGTGAGCGTATCAAGGTCGACTCGGTATACATGAGCGCTGATACGCTGGAGACGCAGATGTTTACTTATAAAAACTTAAAAGCGTTACAGGAACAGCGGCGACTGGCCAATTTTAGGGATACATCAGTAAAACCTGCCGCAGGCCCGGCAAAGCCTAAGCCTATTGTTTATAAAACCTCGCCAAAGGTACTTACGCTTAATCCGCCGGCGATGCGGTTTGATACCGGCTACCGTAACCCGATGCTGTTTGGCAAACCCAAACCGCAACCGGTACGAAAGGACACGGCACAAAAAAGTACAAAGACAAAAAAAGACAGCACGCTTAAAACAGATACTACGGCTAAAGCAAATGCCGATACCGCGGCTAAACTGGGTAATATTCCCGGTAAGGTCGATTCAGTTTATATGACTACTAAGGTTAAACTGAGTGATACCAGCCGCGTGCGTGTAATTTTTGCTTACCACGATGCCCGGATCTATAAATCGGACTTGCAGGCTAAGGCCGACTCCATGTTCTACAGCTATGCCGACTCAACCATACGCTGCTATGTTAAGCCAATAATGTGGACGCAGGGCTCGCAGCTATCAGGCGATACCATTAACCTGCAGATGAAGAATAAGAAGCTGGACAATATGGACATCTTCTACAACTCATTTGTGGTGAACGTTGATAAGGATGATTCAACTCACTTTAACCAGGTGGGCGGTAAAAAAATGCGTGGCTTTTTTAAAGATAATAAGCTCAACGTAATGTTTGTTGATGGCAACGCAGAAAGTATTTACTTTGACCGCGATAGCACCACTAAAACGGTTACAGGTATGGGGCGGTCGCTCAGCAGCCGTATGCGCATCAGGTTTGCCGCTAATAAGCCGCTTAAAATGGCTTTCCTCTCAAAACCGGACATCCGGTACGGCCCGCTTGGCAAGTTTACTGAAGATGACCGTATACTGAAAGGCTTTATCTGGAAGCCAAAGGAACGCCCGGCATCAAAAGAAGCGGTAATTAATTCTGCCAGGCGTTCAGCAGCCAAACGTGCTGCTGAACGGGCAGAGGCAGCAGCTGCGGAGGCTAAGAAAGCAGCAGCCACAAAAGGTGCATCAAAAACGCCGGGTGGTGCAAAAGAGCAGTCGTCATCAGGCAACAGTAAAAAGCCGGCTGTGATGCAACAGGTAAACCCTACAGATAGTGCCGCGCGAGATTCGAGCATTAACGTTGGTCCGGGTAATCTGAAGGATGTAAACCGTAACCGTGTTCAGGATGGTACGCTGAATACAGCGCCGGTTATTATGCCTGCCGTTGTACCACAAAAGGATACTGCTACCGTTGCGCGCCCGCCAGCTAATCAACCAACACGCAGGGATAGTACATTTCAATAAAATCATGCTAAAAATATTTAAAGTATGAACGTGTGTATTTAATTACGAAAGCGCGAAAATTTAGGGTGTTTGAAAATCTTTCCGTAAATCATTCGTCAATAAACCTGAACAAGCTATCATCGGCATGGCGATAGTACTCAATAAGCCTTGTCAGATGGTTAAACGCATAAACAAATGAAACCTGATAAAACAGCGGTAACATTTACCGCTTATCAAAAATTACTTATCGCTCTGCTGGCCTTACTGCAATTTACCGTAGTGCTTGATTTTATGGTGCTTTCCCCGCTGGGTGATATCCTGATGAAATCGTTGGATATGACGCCGTCGCGGTTCGGTATGGTGGTATCATCATACGCTTTCAGTGCCGGCGCATCGGGCTTGCTGGCCGCGGGATTTGCCGACAAATTTGACCGTAAAAAGCTATTGCTTTTCTTTTATACCGGCTTTATCATCGGCACGTTGTGCTGCGGCCTGGCCAATAGTTACTGGATGCTGCTTGGCGCACGTATTTTCACCGGCTTGTTTGGCGGCGTTATCGGCGCTATATCATTAGCCGTTGTTACAGATGTATTCGAGATTAACCAGCGTGGCCGGGTAATGGGCGTGGTGCAAATGGGCTTTGCCGCCAGCCAGGTGCTGGGTATACCTGTTGGGCTGTACTTTGCTAACAAATGGGGGTGGCATGCACCCTTCATCATGATTGTGTTTTTAGCGATTGTTATCGGCCTTACGGTGTTTTTGCGTATGCAGCCGGTAACTACACATATCGGGTTACAAAAAGATACTAATCCATTTTTGCATTTGTGGCATGCCATCGCCAACCGCAAGTATCAAACCGGTTTTTTAGCCACGGCCTTCCTTTCAATAGGCGGGTTTATGATGATGCCTTTCGGAAGTGCTTATCTTATTAACAATATTGGTATTTCACAAGCACAATTGCCAACGGTGTTTTTATGCAGTGGCCTGGCATCCATCATCATTATGCCGATGATTGGTAAATTAAGTGACAGATACGACAAATTCAAGCTCTTTGCCGCAGGCTCCGCGCTGGCTGTCGTGATGATACTGATTTATACCCAGTTGCCGAGGGTGCCGCTGTGGGAAGTAGTGGTATTAAACATGATCATGTTTATCGGCATTATGGGGCGCATTATCCCATCAACCGCGCTTACAACGGCTATACCCGAAATGATTGACCGCGGCGCGTTCATGAGCGTTAATTCGTCATTGCAGCAAATGGCCGGTGGTATTGCCGCCCTGTGTGCCGGTTTAATTGTTACCCAGCCGCATAAACATGGGCCTTTGCAGCATTATGATGTTTTGGGCTACGTGGTATGTATTGCAATAGTGCTTTGCCTGTACATGGTTTACCGGGTAAGCGTAATGATTAAAAACAAACCCACCGCGCCACCTGCAGTGCAACAGGCCGAGAGCCTTAACGAGGCTTTATCATAAACAAACAGGGCAGCCAACATAGCTGCCCTGTTTGTTTATCCGTTATTCTGCTAAGGAATAAAAAGCGTATCGGCCGAAAACAAATACAATTTAAAAAGTATTTGATAGGATATAGATATATAACATGGTAGAACCTCGACACAGGCCGATAGGTAAAACGGATCAGGAACTTTCATTTGCACATAAGGTATGGATAGTGGTAGGTATACTGGCGCTTTCCGTTTGCCTGATATTGATACTACGGGTAGCCTTTAACGTGCTGCTGATGGTTTTTGCCGGTTCGCTGATAGCGGTATTTTTTCATGGCTTCGCTGATATGATACAGCGGTTAACGCACTGGAAACGCGCTCCATGTGTAATTATATCCGTATTAGGAACGTTTGCTTTATTAGGCACATTGTTTTGGTTTATGGGTAATACCATACAGCACCAGGTTGCCTCGTTGAGTGATGAATTCCCTAAAGTAGTAAAAGCAGCACAGTCAAAATTGCAGCAAACCACCTGGGGCGCTAAGATTGTGGAAAAGGCATCCAGTTACGATTCAACAAAACTGATGACTACGGCGCAGAGCTTTTTCAGCACCAGTTTCGGCGTATTAGGCGATTTGTATATTATATTATTCCTCGGTATATTCTTTACCTCGGCCCCGTCATTATACAAAAATGGCATCATAAAGTTGGTACCACCACCGGCAAAAGCGCAGGCTCATGCGGTTATGGACCGGTTAAGCTTTGTGCTGAAAGGCTGGATGAAGGGTATGCTGTTGGCCATGTGTCTTATTGCCACATTAACTTTTACCGGCTTGAGTATAATCGGAATACCTATGGCATTAACTTTAGCGTTACTGGCAGGCTTGCTTAATTTTATACCGAATTTTGGTCCGCTGATGGCCATGGTGCCCGCGGTGCTGCTTGGTTTTCTGGATAGCACGAATACCGCAATTATTGTAGCGGTAATGTATATTTTGATACAAACCCTGGAGAGTAATATTATTACCCCGATGGTGCAGAAAAAGATGATCGACCTGCCTCCTGCGCTTACCATTATCAGCCAGGTGCTGATGGGTACCTTATCGGGCGTACTGGGTATATTGTTGGCTACGCCGATACTGGCCGTAGTAATTGTGTTGATTGATGAGCTTTATGTAAAACGGCAAACAGAAGATACACAGATCGAACTGGAATAAGCCCGATCTGTGCTTGAATACTACAATACGTGCTGCGCGAGTATACGCTGCAGATCGTACACGTTAACCTGCTTGTTGAATTTTTTAGTAAGGCTGGGCTGAACTTCGCCCGAGATCCAGATGCGTAATTCGGCATCCAGGTCAAAATGCCCGGAGGTTTGAACGCTGAACCTCGAAATGCTTTTGTAAGCGATTGAAATGTATTCTACCTTACTGCCTGTTATGCCTTGCTTATCGACCAGTATCAGGCGCTTGTTGGTAAAGATGAATACGTCGCGGATCAGCTTAAAGCCAATTTCAATGTGTTCACCCTCGGTTAGCAGGTTGGCGTATTCTTTATTTAACTCGTCGGGGTTAGCCACACCGGCATTACCCAAAAGGCTCGAAAAAAGTCCCATTCAGTTTATTTTATGTGATTTGTTTAAGGCTCCAAAATAAAAAATGCCCTCATGATAATGAAGGCATTTGTATAATATTATTGAATTGACAATTAGCTTTTAACACGCTCAACATAAGCGCCGGTAGCAGTATCAACCTTAACTTTATCGCCAATGTTGATGAATAGAGGCACACGAATTTCTGCGCCGGTTTCAACGGTAGCGCTTTTAAGGGCGTTGGTTGAGGTATCACCTTTAACGGCCGGCTCGGTATAGGTAATTTCAAGCTCGGCTGATGATGGTAGCTGTGCCATTATCGGCTCATCGCTTTCAAAGGCTACAATTACATTAACACCTTCTTTCAGGAAACGTACCGCCGGGCCGAAAAGGGCTTTCGGTATGTTAAATTGCTCGTATGATGTATTGTCCATCACCACCAAAAACTCGCCATCCTCGTACAGGTATTGGTAATCGCTGGTTTCAACACGGGCAATCGTAACCTCTTCGTCCGTACGGAAACGGTATTCAACCAGTTTGCCGGTTTTTACGTTGCGCATACGTGCCTGGTAAAAAGCGCGTAAGTTGCCCGGTGTACGGTGTAAAAACTCTTCAACCTGCAATAACTCACCGTTAAAGCGTAATATATTGCCGTTCTTTATATCAGATGCCTTAGCCATAAAAAAATATTTGAGGCGCAAACTTATGAATTTGATTTGAGATTTGACAGCCCGTATTTTACATTTAGTATGCCTGCGCCCACGCTAATAGGTTAGTTATAAACCATTAAGGTTACTACGTGTCATCCGCACGGTAAAGAAAGGGTATACCGGCCGCGCTACCTTATATGCCATGTCACCGTTTAATTTTGTTAAGTTTGCCGCTGTTACGCATCCGTGTTATGAACCCGAAGGCAAGCCTGGCATTAGGCATTATATTCATCTCGTTCTCGCCCATATTTGTAAAGCTTGCCGCCGAGCCTGCCATTACCGCAGCTTTTTACCGCATTTTTATGGCCTGGATTTTCCTGCTGCCGTACTGTGTTATAAAAGGGATGCTGAAAATTTCAACCAGGGATTTGCTGATCACGCTGATATGCGGTATCATCTTCGCGGCTGATATTGCTGTATGGAACATCTCCATATTAAAAATAAGCGCCACGGTATCAACCTTGCTGGCTAACCTGGCGCCGGTTTGGGTAGGGCTTATCAGCTTTTTTATACTACGCAAGCAAACCGGTAAATTGTTTTGGGTAGGAACCATCATCGCCATTGCCGGCATGGTAGTGCTGGTGGGTTATCGTAATATTATTGCACTGCATATTAACGAGGGCGTAATGCTTGCCGTGCTGGCCAGCTTTTTTTACTCACTATATATTGTTACCAGTAAAGGCGTATTGCAGCGTGTAAATACGCTTACGTTTATGTTTTATAACATGTTGGCATCAATGGTGTTTTTGCTGGCGTTGCGCATAGGTGGCGGGCATAACCTGGTCAATTTTCCGGCGGATACCTGGCTGTATTTCTTAGCTACCGGCCTTATTTGCCAGCTGGCCGGTTGGATCACCATTAACTACGCCATCAAATTTTTGCCACCTACTAAAGTATCTATCACCCTGCTAAGCCAAACGGTGGTTACCGGCATATTAGCCGCTATTATACTGCACGAAAAGCTGGGCCTTACCGAGATCATCGGCAGCCTGATTGTGCTTGGCGGTATCGCCATTACTTTTTTGAAAAGCAGATCAGCAAAAATTTCTTAATTTAAAGTCGGCACATTTGCCCTACCTTTGCAATTCGTTACTATGATTACCAAAGCTACCGTTGACAGAATAATGGAAGCCACCGACATTGTGGAGGTGATAGGTGATTTTGTGCAGTTAAAAAAGCGCGGGGCTAACTACATCGGCCTGTCGCCGTTCAGTAACGAGCGTACGCCGTCATTCACGGTTTCGCCTGCTAAGGGCATTTTCAAGGACTTTTCGTCATCAAAGGGTGGCTCGGCCATTACTTTTTTAATGGAGCACGAAAAGTTCACTTATCCGGAAGCGCTCAAATGGCTGGCCAAGAAGTACGGTATCGAGGTTGAAGAAACGGTTGATACGAACGAAAACCGTGAAGAAGCCAACCACCGCGAAAGTTTGATGATCGTGTCGGGCTTCGCGGCAAAGTTTTTTCAGGACAGCATGTGGGAAACTGACGAGGGACAAAGTATTGGCCTGAGTTACTTTAAGGAACGCGGCTTTACGTCCGAAACTATCCGCAAGTTTGAACTGGGTTACTCGCCCGACCAGTGGGAAGCGTTTACCTCGGCAGCTATAAAAGAGGGCTACCAGGCGCAATTTCTGGAAGAAACCGGCTTGTCTGTTAAGCGCGACAACGGCAGCATGTACGACCGTTACCGCGGCCGCGTAATGTTCCCGATACATGGCTTTACCGGCCGGGTGATTGCCTTTGGCGGCCGTACCCTTAAAAGCGATAAAAGCGTACCCAAATATGTAAACTCTCCCGAGTCGGAGATATACCATAAATCGAGCGTTTTATATGGCCTTTACTTTGCAAAAAAGGCTATTCGCGATGAGGATAACTGCTACCTGGTTGAAGGGTATGCCGATGTATTATCGGTTCATCAGGCGGGTATCGAGAATGTGGTGGCCTCATCAGGCACATCGCTAACCGTTGAACAGATCAGGCTGATAGGCCGTTTTACCAAAAACGTAACCATATTGTACGATGGCGACGCGGCAGGCATCAAAGCTTCGTTACGCGGGCTGGATATGATATTGGAAGAGGGGCTAAACGTAAAAGTTGTGTCCTTTCCGGACGGGCACGACCCCGACTCGTACGTGCGTAGCGTAGGCACCAATGCTTTCAAAACCTACATCGATCAAAATAAAAAAGACTTTATACTGTATAAAACCGGCATCCTGCTAAAAGAGGCCGGTAATGACCCGATCCGTAAGGCCGGGGTGATACGCGAAATAGTGGAGAGCATCGCCAAAATACCTGATTCTATAAAGGCATCGGTATTTGTTAAGGAGTGCAGCCACATAATGCAGATAGATGAGCGTGCGCTTTTGTCTGAATTGAATAAAATGCGCCTTACCAAGGCTAAAAAAGATTCGCAGCAGCAATACAATCAAAATCAGCGTGCATCGCAGCACCCCGATACGCCGCCAGAAGATTTGTTTTTTGATGAGCCGGGCATAACAGCCGCTCCATCTACCGAAAAAAGAGAAGAAGCTTATACTCAGGAACGTGAAATCATCCGGCTGCTACTACTTTACGGTAACCGCATGATTGATTGGGACGGCATCGCCAATACCTACATCGGGCCGTTTATGATAGCCGAGCTGAGCGATGTTACTTTTGATAATACTGCCTGCAAGGCTTTTGTAGAAGACTACCGGGCCAATGTTGAAAATGGCGTATTACCCGAAGAGCAGCATTACATTCACCATGCGGATAAAGATATTGTTGACCTTACGGTAACCATGCTGGCATCGCGTTATACGCTCAGCGAGAACTGGTACGAGATGCACAGAATAGCCGTACCTGATGAACAGGCGAATATGAAAGCCACCATACTGGGCGCAATATTCCATCTTAAAAAACATAAGGTTGCCCAGATATTGGAAAACCTGCGCAAGGAACTGCAAAACACCCCCGGCGAACAAGATCAGGAAATATTACTTAACCAGTACATGCGCATGAAAAAGGTTGAAAAGCATATATCTGATTATCTGGGTTCGGTAATTCTCAAATAATGGCTTTACACCTCGAATTAGGTCGCCGGGGCGAAACATTGGCCAAAACTTATCTGGAAAATATGGGTTATGAAATACTGGATGAGAACTGGACCTATGGCAAGGCCGAAATTGACCTGATCGCTTATAAAGACAGGGTGATTATATTTGCCGAGGTTAAAACCCGTACCGGAACCGGTTTTGGAGCGCCCGAAGATTTTGTTGACAGCCGCAAGCAACGCCTGATGGCGCACGCTGCCGACGAATACATCTACATAACAAATCACCAGGGCGATGTGCGTTTTGATATAATTTCGGTACTGTTTAATAAAAGCGGGAATTATACGTTAAAACATATTGAAGATGCCTTTTGGCCATCTGCTGATTGATACTTATGAACAAACGACTTAAACTTTTTTTAGCCGGAGCAGTGCTGCTGGCCGCAGCAAGCTGCGGTGATGATAAACCAAAAACTGCCGACATTACCTTAAGCCCGGAAGCCGGTACCAGCATTAACAGTGGTAAAGAACTTGCTGTTAAAGTTAACCTGCCAGAAGGTACGAGCATCGACTCGGTAGTGTATATGCTGGATACGCTGCGTATCGGCTCACGTAAAGATACCGCCGCCGTTGTGGTTAAAACCGATGGTATGCCGTTGGGCAACAAGGTAATTACCGCCAACGTATTTACCGGTGGTAAAAGCCGGGAGGTTACCAGCAATGTAGTTTTACTGGCTGCCAAAGCGCCGGATGTTTATACTTTTAAGGTAGAGAAAGTTTATCCGCATGATACCTCATCATACACCGAGGGGTTGGAGTACCATGATGGGTTTCTGTTTGAAAGCGATGGCGGTTATCTTACCCCACCGGAAGGTGAAGATGTAACCGGCCAGTCGAGCCTGCGCAGGGTTGACCTGAACACCGGAAAAGTAGTACAACAAGCCATGGTTGACCCAAAAGTTTTTGCCGAAGGCATCACCATAGTTGGCGATAAAATAGTACAGCTTACTTACAAGGAAAAGATTGGCTATGTGTATGATAAAAAATCGTTCAAACTGTTAAAAACCTTTAGCTACACCGCCGGCACCGAAGGCTGGGGCTTATGCTTTGACGGCGAGAAGATTTACAACACCGATGGCAGCAACAGTATTTTATTTTTGGATAAGAACGACTACCACCAGATCGGCGCCATAAATGTTTACGACAATGAAAAACAAATTGACCAGGTTAACGAACTGGAATATATTGACGGTAAACTGTACGCTAATGTTTACTTAAGTGATGATATTTTAGTTATCGACCCTAAAACGGGCGCCGTATTAGCAAAAATTGACATGAGCAGCCTGTACCCAAAAGAGAAGCGCAACGCCAATGCCGACGTGCTTAACGGTATAGCTTATGATACCAAGGGTAAACGGATATTTGTAACCGGCAAAAACTGGGACAAGCTTTTCCAGGTAAAGTTTTTAAAGACATCGGAGTTGCCGCTGTAATAAATTTTGTCCTTTCTAACGAGTGAGAGAAGAAATCTGTCGCGCTGCTATGAATGCAGGCAGATTTCTCGCTGACGCTTCGAAATGATTTTTCTTAAAAGCACAAGTCTTCAATAACCTATTCTACGGCATCAGTAATGCCCGGAATAGTAAAAGCTTTGCCCAGGTACACCCCTTCAACGGGCAGGACATAGCCGGCGAGTTTTGTTTCTTTTGATCGTTCAAAAGAAATTCAGGACAGGTAACGAACTATTTCTTAATAAAAATTTATGGTTACAAAACCAAAAAGGGCCTGCATAAGCAAGCCCTTTTCCATATTAACACTATAAACTAAACTACTACTTCTTTTCTTCTGTGCCGAAAAGTTTTGATTTATCAACCTTTTCTACTTCCTCATTATCCTTCAAAGTTTTTGAGATGGCTGAGTAAGGGGCTGATACCACCTCATCTCCGGCTTTAACGCCCGATAATATTTGAATGTAAGCATCATCTTGTATGCCGGTTTTTACCTGCACCTGTTTTACTTTACCGGCGCTGTAAACAAATACATACTCTTTAACCGGCGCGCTTAATTGTTTTTTGTCATCGTCATCGTCATCCGCTTTTTTGTCGGCGGCTGCGTTTTTCTTTTCATCTTCGCGCGTGGTAACCGATTGTATAGGTACCGACAGGCCCTTAACATTATTAGTCTTGATCTCAACGGTAGCGGTAAGGCCCGGACGGAAAGGCGACGGTGTACCCTCTTTGCCCGCCATTAAGGCTTTATATGATTCCGGGTCTATACGTACTTTAACCGTGAAGTTGGTCACCTGGTCGGCATTGGTACCCACCACGTTGGCCGAGCTGCCTATCTCGATCACCTTACCCTTGAATTTTTTACCTAAAAAGGCATCTACCTCTATGTCCGACTCATTGCCAACGGCCACGCGGTTAATATCGTTCTCGTTTACATCAACGTTAACGTCCATCGCGTTCACGTCAGATATCGTCATGATATCCGTACCCGCCATCTGGATAGTACCTAATACGCGCTCGCCTTTTTCAATGGATAGTTTGGACACTACGCCATCCACCGGAGAGTAGATAGACGTTTTGGCCAGGTTGTCCTGAGCTTCTTTTACAGATGCCTGTGATTGATCAAGGCCAAACTTAGCGCCTATAACACTTTGCTTAGCTGCTTCCAGGTTGGCTTTGGCACTCTCGTAATTAGCTTTTGCGGTTTCAAACTCGGCAGCGGTTACTACTTTGCTCTCGTAAAGCTCTTTATTACGTTTATAGATGGATGCCTGGTTGTTAAAGTTTGCCTCGGCCTGTTTCAACATCTGAGCCGAATTGCCAACGGTAGCTTTTTGGGTATTGTATGATGCCACGGCACGCTCATAGCCTGATTGCAATATGTCCGGACGGATGCGGCACAACAACTGGCCTTTTTTAACCACGTCGCCTTCCTTAATTGGCAGGTCAACTACCTCGCCAGATACCTCGGCACTTATTTTTACCTCAACGTGCGGTTTAACTTTTCCGCTTGCCGATACCGATTCGGTGATGGTACGTTCGGCAGCCTTTTCAGTAGCTACCTGTGTTTTCTTTGGCCCGCCCAAAAAGCCGGTCAATTTACCTATGATCAGCAACAGCGCAAGTACCCCGGCAATGATCAGAATATATTTTGTAGTCTTTCCCATGATTCAAATTAATAGTTATAACGAAATCGGTTTTCCCAGGTAATAGTCAATCACTTTGCTTCTGAACACCATCTGGTAACGGGCCTGTATCATATCAAACTCAGCTTTATTAAAATTGGTTAACGATGTATTCAGATCGAGCGAATTTACTAAACCTACATTAAAGCGCTGCAATATGGCATTGTAAGCATCCTTATTGGCCTGGTAGGTTTGCTGCGCCGATATATAGCGTTTTTGCGCCGCTTGGGCATCCCATACGGCCTGGTAGATGATCTTGCTCAGGTTGTTTCGTGATAATTGAGCCTGAACTTCGGCATTCTGGTATTGAATTTTTGCTTTACGCACCGCTGTACGGGTAGCAAAGCGACGGAAGATAGGTATTGATAGATTTAAACCTATCGACTGGTAAAAGTTATCACTCAATTGTCCGAATACCGATGGCTTGGTGAACGGTGTAGCGAAAGCCGGTGTAACTACAGTATCACGAGCCGCATTATTAACCACACCTATCGGGTTAAACTCCCCGGTAGCGTAAGGACGGCCGGCACGCTGGTAAATGCTTGAATAGTTTGAACCTAAAGTAGCAAACAGTACCAGGGTTGGATAGTAAGCGCCCTGCGCCACTTTTACGGCTTGTTTCAGTACATCGCGCTGTAATTCGGCCAGGCGGACATCCGGGTTAACATTTAAGGCGGTGTTTAGTACTTCCTGGGCGTTAAATATGGATTGTACCGAGAGCTGGCTTACATCGGGCCTCACCACCTCTATTTGTGTTTCGGGCGGCATCTCCATGTATTGCTTCAGCGTCAGGATGGATAGCTCCAGCTGGTTTTGCGCGTCGGTACGGTTAAGTTCAGCGGTTGAAAGTTGTGATTTAGCTTGTGACAGGTCCGCCACGGTTTGGTTACCGGCTTTAAAGCTGATGTTGGCGCGATCAAGCGTTTGCTTTGAAATATCTATCTGCTGGCCCGCCGCCTTTACCAGGTCCTGGTTGGTCAGCACTGTAAGATAAGTGGTAACCACGTTCAATATAAGGTCGTTCTTAACCTTGGTGGTGTTGGTACGGTCAGCCTCCAGCTGTATTTTGTTCTGGATGATCTGGTTACGCAATTGCCCGCCCTGAAACAGCACAATTTGTGATGTTAAAGAGCCAAACGCCGTAAATATACGCTGGTTGGTGAAGGAATAAGTTGACTGATCCAAGCTTCGGCCCCAGTTGAATGAGCCTTGCGTATTCACGTTCAGATCGGGCAACCGGTTATATTTTGATTGCTTCAGGTCTTCGCCGGTAAGCGCTTCGCTGAGTTGTGCCTGCTTAATGGTAAGGTTACGCTCGAGTGCGAGTTCTACCGCCCGTTGCAGGGTTATCTTCTCCTGCGCGAAAACACTTACCGCCGGCATGCAGAGCATCAGCATTAAGAGTTTAAGCCCGGAACGTTTGAGTATATATCGGTTCATAAATATTTTGTAATAAGGCATCTAAATATACCTGTACTCAACTTCTGTTTTTAAAATGAAACAATTAGCTTAATTTGTACCTATGTACCTGTTTAAAACCCCTCGTTTGTTAAAACTGCTCTATCCTAAACTAATATGGGATATTAAAACGAGCAGCCGAAGCATTTTTTTGACCTTTGACGATGGGCCTATACCTATTGTTACACCTTATGTGCTAAAAATTTTAAAAGAGTATGGCGCTAAGGCCACCTTTTTTTGCATCGGCGACAACGTACGCAAGCACCCGGAAATTTTTGAGCAGGTAAAGCGCGAGGAGCATGCCATAGGCAACCATACCTTTAATCACCTTAAGGGGTGGAAAACAGACGATGACACCTACCTTGATAACTTTAAACAGGCAGACGAACTGCTGCATACCAATCTTTTCAGGCCACCATACGGACGCATTAAACGTTCGCAGGCAGACCAGCTAAAGGCGCTTAACCCAGAGCTGGACATTATTATGTGGGATGTGCTAAGCGGCGATTTTGACATGACGCTCAAGCCCGAGCGTTGCCTGAAAAAAACGTTAAAATATACCCGCCCGGGATCAATAGTGGTATTTCACGATAGTTTGAAGGCCTTTAACCGGTTGGAGTACGTATTGCCGAGAGCCTTGGGTTTGTGGAAAAGCCAGGGTTATACATTTGAGTTGCTGCCTGTGCAAACCCATTAAGTTTATATCTTTGCCAAAAATCATATAAATAGAAAATGCTTCAGGTAAATTACATCCGCGAGAACAGGGAACAAGTGCTGGAACGCCTGGCTGTTAAAAATTTTAAGCAGCCCGAACTGGTTGACAACATTATTGAGCTTGACGAAAAACGCAGGCAAACCCAAAACCTGTCAGACAGTGTATCCGCCGAAGCAAATGCCGCCGCCAAAAAAATTGGTGAGCTGATGCGTACCGGGCAAAAAGAAGAAGCCGAAGCCATTAAAGCCAGTACCGGTAAATGGAAGGAAGATATTAAGCAATACGGCGAGCAGCTTGCCGCCCTTGAGGCCGAACTGCAGCAAAAGCTGGTACTATTGCCTAACCTGCCGCACAGCTCGGTACCCAAAGGCTTAACGCCGGAAGAAAATGAGATCGTGTTAGAGCACGGCACCAAGCCGGAGCTACCAGGCAACGCTTTGCCACATTGGGAACTGGCCGCAAAATATAACTTAATTGACTTTGAACTGGGTGTTAAAATTACCGGCGCCGGTTTTCCGGTATATAAAGGTAAAGGCGCCAAACTGCAGCGCGCGCTGATCAGCTTCTTTTTAGATGAGGCCGAAAAGGGTGGTTACAGCGAGGTGATTGTTCCGTTACTGGTTAATGAGACATCGGGCTTCGGCACCGGCCAGTTACCTGATAAGGAGGGCCAGATGTATCATGCAGGTATTGATAACCTGTACCTGATACCCACCGCCGAGGTACCAGTAACCAACCTGTACCGTGATGTGATATTAAAAGGCGACGAATTGCCGGTTAAAAACTGCGGCTATACGCCATGTTTCCGCCGTGAGGCGGGCTCATACGGTGCACATGTACGCGGCCTTAACCGCCTGCACCAGTTCGATAAGGTAGAAATAGTACAGGTGGTACATCCGGATAACTCTTATAGTGTGTTGGAAGAAATGAGCGCACACGTGCAAGGTTTGCTGCAAAAGCTTGGTCTGCCATACCGGGTGCTGCGTTTATGCGGTGGCGACATGGGTTTTGCATCAGCGTTAACGTATGATATGGAAACCTGGAGCGCGGCCCAACAACGCTGGCTGGAAGTATCATCTGTATCAAACTTTGAAACCTTCCAGAGCAACCGCCTTAAACTGCGTTTCCGTAACGCCGAGGGCAAAACGCAGTTGGCTCACACGCTAAATGGCAGCGCACTGGCCTTGCCGCGTATAGTAGCTACGCTATTAGAAAATAATCAAACAGAAGAAGGTATTAAAATACCGGAAGTATTGGTTCCTTATACTAAGTTTGACTGGATAAATTAATATTTAACTTTTGCTGTCATTTCGATGCGATAGCGAGAAATCTATCCGCATTCATAATCAAGCAGCAGATTTCTCGCTCGTGCCTCGTTTGAAATGACAGTTGAGATTAAAAAAGAGCGTTGGCCTGCCGGAAAACCGGGCCGAGTTTATGGCCAGTGCGGCCGAAGGTTTTTTCCGGCTTGATGTTTGGTTACTTTCGCACCAAGGGAATTAACCGGGCCCTGCACCCAAGAGCAGGCTAACGATAATAAAAGCACAACAACCTAACAATAGCACTATCTTAAAATCGCTTCGTTACTTGTCCTCAACTTCTTTTGTGCAGACAAAAGAAGCAAAACTGCCGGCTGCGTCCTACCCGGTTAAAGGTTGTGCTTTGCCGCAGTTTGTGTACTCCGGGTATTACTGATGCCGGAATTTAGTTGTTTAACGATCTGTGTATTTTAATTCATATGTTCGACTTCCTCTCCTCAGAAAGGAGCCGGGTGAAGTGTCGTTTAAAACTTTATCAGAAAATCTTCTTTAGCCTGCCCTTTTTTGAAGTAAACCAGCCCAATCCAAAACAGATCGACCGTAGCGGTTACCTGCGGGTGTGCTTTTATTTGTGCCCAAGCTTCTTTCATGCCTTCGCTCCAGTAAATATCATCAAAAATCAGCAGGGTGTCTTCGTGCACATGCGGCAGGCACCATTCAAAATAGCGCAGTGTAGCGTCCTTTTGGTGGTTGCCATCCACAAACACAAAATCAAGTTTTGGCAAACTGTTAATTACGTTGTAAAGCGTATCATCAAAGTTGCCTACGGTTAGGGCAATGTTATCCAGCTTTTGACCGGCGAATTGCTGCCCGGCCACTGCCGCCGTTTGCGGGCAACCCTCGAGCGTGTGTACCTGGGCTTCGGGCGCGGCTTGTTGCAGGTAAAGCGTGGTAACGCCAAGGCAGGTGCCCAGTTCAATAATGCTATCCGGGTTGGTATAGGCAGCCAGGCGGTACAATAGCTGAGCGAGCTTTGGTGGTTTAAGCGCGTTCTTGGCAATCTGGCTGATGTGTTTCTGCTTGTTGTTGTTTACATGCGAACCGGCGCCAAGGTCGGTAACGGTGATGGTCCGGTCATCGGCAAGTAAATGTTTACGAACCTGCTCTATATCGGCGTACACTTTTTTGGGCTCAAAATCGTATATTACCTTATCAACCAGTTGGTACACAAAAGGGGAGTGGATACCATGGCGGGTTTTTGCTTTAAAACGATGCCGCAGGTAGTCGGCCGCAAACCTTATGTTGAACATGGTTGTAAAAATAGATAAATAGTAATACTTTACTGATAAGCATGTTAAATACATCCGAAATAAACTCATTAATAAAATTGCTCGACGACCCGGACGCAGAGGTATTTGAGCATGTGCATGATAAGTTGCTATCATTAGGTGGCAGCGCGATAGAACCGCTTGAAACTGCTTTTACCGAGGCTTTTGATCCGCTTTTACAGGAGCGAATTGCCAACCTGGTGCACGAAATTCAGTTTGGCCAGTTAAAAAACGATCTTAAATTGTGGATACACAGCGGCGCGTTCGACTTGCTACAGGGGGCACTCATAATAAACCGCTACCAGTACCCCGACCTTGATGAACAAAAGGTAATTAACCAGATAGAAGCTATTAAGCGAGATATATGGCTGCAAATGATGAACGAGGGCAGCCCGGTTGAGCAGGTGAAGCTGATTAACCATGTATTTTATAATATATACGGCTTTAGCGGCAATACCACCAATCACCAGGATCCGCAGAACAGTTACATTAGCCAGGTGCTCGAAACCAAAAAAGGTAACCAGATATCACTCGCTATAATTTATTCCATTATAGCCCAAAAGCTTGATATACCGGTGTATGGCGTTAACCTGCCGCAGCATTTTATATTGGCTTACCTGGATGAGGGCATGCAAAGCGAGTTTGAAAGCGGCATACTCTTTTACATAAACGCCTTTAACAAGGGTTTTATATTCGGCCGGCGCGATGTGGATATGTTTTTAAAGCAGTTGAAACTAATGCCCGATAAGCAATTTTACGAGCCCTGCTCAAATACCGAAATTATTAAACGCGTAATACGCAACCTCATCAGCGCGTACGAGCAGTTAGGCTCAACCGATAAGGTTGACGAATTGAACGAACTGCTGGAGATTGTAGAATAGTGAGTGGTCAGTAGTCAGTAGTGAATTGTGATTGGTGAATGGTAGGCTTTTTTTAATAGATTTTAATTACAAGCTAAAACCGTAATACTACTCACCAATCACTGCTGACCACTCACCATTCACCAACTCACTTACCCAGCCAGCCGTTGGCGGCCATCCAGTTGGTAAGGCTGCTGAACCAAAGCTCTTTAGTGGTTGGGTTTACCAAGCCGAAACCGTGCCCGCCTGCCGGGTATAGGTGCATCTCAGCCTTTATTTTGTTGGCAAGTAAGGCATTGTAAAACAGCAAACTGTTTTGAACGGGCACTACGGTATCATCCTCGGCATGTATTAAAAACGTTGGCGGTGTCTGGGTCGTAACCTGCAGCTCGTTGCTGAATTCGTTAACCAGTTCGGGAGCCGGGTTTTTGCTGATCAGGTTTTCTTTTGAGCCCTGATGGGTAAACTCTCCAAAGCTGATCACCGGATATATCAGCATCCCGAAATCGGGGCGCAGATTAGTGTTGTTTTTATTCGGGATAACTGCTTTTTGAAAATGCGTAATAGCGGTTGAGGCCAGGTGTCCACCGGCCGAAAAGCCAATGATGCCTATCCTGTCAGGGTTTATCTTCCACTCGGCAGCGCGCTCACGTACTATTTGTATGGCTCGCTGCACATCCTGCAGTGGCCCTATCTTTTTATCCGTCATGATGGAATCACTGGGCAGGCGGTATTTTAGCAAAAATGCGGTAACGCCAATCTTGTTAAACTCACGCGCTATGGCCTCACCCTCGTGTGCCGATGCCAAACCGGCGTAGCCACCACCCGGCAGCACAATAACTGCAGTACCATTGGCCGTACCTGCTGCAGGTAAGTAGGGGGTGAGTGTTGGTGTGCTTACCTTTAATATCCAGCTGCCATTCTCTAATTTTTCCTGATAGGTTTTGGGGGTGGATTTTGCGCCCGGGGCACCATCAGGGTATAGCGTTATGGGGGTTTGTTTTTGTGCAAATACATTCACAGCCAGCAATACAAATAAGGGTAAGGCAAGTATTTTCATAATAAAGGTTAATCATCAAATATATTTATTTTATTTGTTAAGCCGCTTACAAAAAAAGGCAGCTCCGGTTAAGGAAGCCGCCTTTGCTTTTTGTATAGTTATCTAAATTACTTGATCTCGAACACAGCATTGATCTGAAAGCTCAGCTTTATCTTTTTAAAGTCGATGTCTGATTCGGCTACGTCGCCCGCTTCGGCGGCACCCCTCATGCTCATGTTGGCATACATGCGCGCCTGCGGAAAGCTGCTATTATCTGTTTCAGATATGTTGATCACACCGCCCAGCTTATCGCCCAACGCAGTTACCAGGTAAGTGGCTTTTTCTTTAGCTGATAACAGGGCCTGTATTTTCAGTTCCTTTTTCAGCTCGTTAATTTTCGAGTAGTCGTAGCTGTCGATATTGGTTGACTGGATGCCTTTCGGATCAATCTTGCTTAATATCTGGTTGTATTTATTCAGCTCGCGAAACTTGATGCTGTATTGTTTGCTTACCAAAAAGTCGGGGTTTTTCTTCTTTTCGGTAGCCATATTCCAGCTGGAAACGTTGTTAACGGTAAAATCTTCTTTAGCAACGCCTGCGGCAGCTACCGCCTTCTCCAATTGTTTTTCCAGTTCGCTTATGCTGATCTTTTTCTTACCGTCCATGTACTCCCGTAATGATACAGATACATTGATAATATCCGGTGTTACTTCTTTTTCGGCAATGCCGGTAACTTCTATTTTACGGCGCAAATCGGCAGTTTGAGCAAAGGCTCCATATGTTGCGGCAAAAAAGGCCACCATCATCATTAATTTCTTCATGATCGTATGTATATATATTTATAGCTATAGACGGAGATTGCACGTAAAGTGCAACATGCAACAAAAACATTACAATGGTTATAAGGTTTTATCACTCCTAAATCCCCGCGGGGTGAAGTGTGTTTTGTGAATGCATTTCTTATATTAAAAAGCTTCGGCCAGGCTAAGGTATAAGCCGCTTTGCCTGCTTTCGCCGGGGCGCTTTTCGCCAAGGGCGTAATCAACGCGCATGCTGAGGCCTTTCTCCACATCAAAAAAGTAGCGGCCGCCCAGGCCGTAGCTAGGCTTTAGTCCGTCAAAATTAAAGGAGTTATTAAAAACCTTGCCTGCGCCGCCAAAGCCCACAATACCAAAACGGTTACTTATGCGATAGCGCAATTCGGTTTGCGCGGCAATCAGGTTTCTGTCGCGAAAGCGGCCATTGTAGTAGCCGCGCATAATTTCATCATTACCCAAAGTTGGCAGCAGGTAAAACGGCTCGCGCGCGCCAACCAGACTCTGCTCCTGCGCATTGAAGCCTAAAACGAGTTTTTTACTGATCGGGAAAAACTGCGCATACTCAATATTGAACAGGCCGCCGCGGTAATCGTTATTGCTGAACATGCCCTTCATAAAGTTAAAATAGGCAGTCACTACGGCTCCCTTTGTGGTGTAGGTGTTGTTATTACGGTCGTCAAACACAAAACTTGGCCCCGCAAATAGTATGCTGCCGCCGCCTGGTTGTTCTGAGCGTTGCAGGTTTTGGTAAATGCCGCCTGGCTCTTTATCGGTAAACTTATAATCAAGCCCGCCTGCCGCTAAGCCCAGATAGATGTTCTTGCTTACACGCTTTTCGGCAGTAAGGTTTATACGCAGGCGTTTTTGGCCGAGGCGGTCGAGGTTGGCTTTGTTGGTCTCGTTGCCGGTTCCAAAGTAATCAAACGGAAAGTTGATGTAGCTGATGGTAGCCGTGTAGTGGTATTTATTCTGCGGCGTCCAGTAGTTGGTACTCAGGCTAAAGCGGCTTTGCCCTTTGGTGGTTACGGTAGCATAGCCAAATATGTTTGATACCCGGGTGCCCTCGTTAAGGGTATCGGTATAAAAAGAATAAAGTGCGGAGCCGCCGCCCTCAAAGCCGGTTTCGGGCGCGGAGCTGATTACAGGTAGAATAAAAAAGCTGCTGTGTTTGCTGCTGTCCTGCTCAAACAGCATTTTACGTACAAATTTTGGCAAAAAACGCATTTGCGCAGAGGCCGGTTGCAGGCCCATCATCAGCATGAGCGCTATTAAAACTCTTTTCATCAGTAAAGATAAAGGTGCCGCTAAGATGCGAATTTATTATAACAGCAAAACCTTGTTTTGTTTTAAGGGTTGCTTAAAATGATGTTATCATTATAATACAAAACCGCTCTGCGCGGAATTCAGAATTTTAAAATACGCATCTCAACAAAATAGCTACTTTTGCAAAAAATTAACAAGTAACCATCATGAGTACAGAAGCAAGAGGCCCGATATCTCAATTTATCGAGAAGAATTACCTGCATTTTAATGCTGCCGCATTGGTTGATGCTGCCAAAGGATATGAAACCCATTTAACCGAAGGCGGTAAAATGATGGTTACCCTTGCCGGTGCCATGAGTACTGCCGAGTTGGGAATATCGCTGGCCGAAATGATCCGTCAGGATAAAATAGACATTATATCGTGCACAGGTGCCAACCTTGAGGAGGATATTATGAACCTGGTGGCGCACTCGCACTACAAACGCGTACCTAACTACCGCGACCTTAGTCCGCAGGATGAGTGGGATTTGTTAGAGAACCATTACAACCGCGTTACCGATACCTGTATCCCCGAAGAAGAAGCCTTCCGTCGTCTGCAAAAGCACATACACAAAATATGGAAAGATGCCGATACCGCAGGTGAGCGCTACTTTCCGCACGAATACATGTATAAGATATTGCTGAGCGGCGAGCTGGAGCAATATTACGAGATCGACCCGAAAAATTCATGGATGCTGGCGGCGGCTGAAAAGAACCTGCCGATTGTTGTACCGGGATGGGAAGACTCAACCATGGGCAACATCTTCGCTTCGTACGTAATAAAAGGCGAAATAAAAGCCACTACGATGAAAAGTGGTATTGAGTACATGGCCTGGCTGGCCGACTGGTATGTAAAGAACTCCGAAGGCAAGGGTATCGGCTTTTTCCAGATTGGCGGCGGTATAGCGGGCGACTTCCCGATATGTGTTGTACCGATGCTTTACCAGGATATGGAGATGGAAAACATTCCGTTCTGGAGCTACTTCTGCCAGATATCTGACTCGACCACTTCATACGGTTCATACTCAGGCGCGGTACCTAACGAGAAGATAACCTGGGGTAAGCTGGATATCAACACGCCTAAATTTATCGTAGAGTCTGACGCGACGATTGTTGCACCACTTATTTTTGCGTGGATATTAAAACAATAAACAAAAAATCAAAAATGATTTTTATCAACTGAATGGGTGTTTATCAACACTCATAATAAAAAAATGGTAAAACAGCTTCAAAAAGGCGTTTTTTATCTTGTTTAGAACGATTATAAATTGTTGATAACTGTCATTTCTTTGTCAGCCATACTGTAATAAATTTTACTTTTGTGGCTGTAAAAATTGGATAAACGGCACTAAATGCCGCCGGTTTTTAAAATATTAATAAATATAATTCAGCATAAACACGCTTTATGAGAAATATCTCATTACTATTTAAACAATTTTCGAGAACGGTTTTACTGCTTGCGGGCCTTACAGCGCTGACCACTGCGGCCAACGCTCAGGGCGACCCTGCAAAGGGTGAAACTATTTTTAAAGCCAAGTGTACTGCCTGTCACAAGATCGAATCGAAGCTGGTAGGCCCGGCTTTGGGTCCACAGATCACTTCGGAAACTGACGATGCGTACCTGATCAAGTGGATACAGAACAGCCAGGCGCTGATTGCTGCTAAAAACGAAAAAGCGATCAAGATTTACAATGAGTACAATCAGATTCCGATGACGGCTTTCCCAGAGCTGTCTGACGCTGATGTTACCGACATTATCGCTTACGCTCGTGATGCTTACAAAAAATCACAGGAAAAACCAGTAGATCCAACCAAAGTGCCTGCCGAAACCGGCCCAAGCAGCTTGCTTATCTGGGGTTTGATCGGTGTTATCGTTATCGCTTTCATTGTTATCCTGGTGTTGAACAAGGTAATTGGCACTTTAGAGCGCCTGTTGCTTAAAAACAAAAACCTGGTAATTGAGGAAGAGGCGGAAGTTGAAGGTGAGCCTGTTGATCGTTTGGCCGGCGTTAAAAAGCTGCTAAAAAATAAAAAGCTGGTATTCTTTATAGTGCTTTGCGGCGCTACCGCCATGGGCAGCTGGAGCTGGGTAACCATGTGGAACACCAACATGCACCAGGGTTACCAACCGGTACAGCCTATCAAATACTCGCACGAGCTTCACGCCGGTGCCATGAAGATTGATTGCCAGTACTGCCACTCGGGCGCGTACAAATCAAAAAACGCTTCGATCCCGTCGCTTAACGTTTGTATGAACTGCCACAAGGTGGTTAAAACCGAATCGCCGGAGATACACAAAATTTACGATGCCCTGGGTTACGATCCGGATAAAGGTACTTACGATACCACTAAGGCTAAGCCGATACAATGGGTACGTATACACAACCTGCCTGATTTTGCTTACTTCAACCACTCACAACACGTAGTAGTTGGCGGTGTAAAATGTCAGCAATGCCACGGTCCTATCGAAACCATGTCTGAAGTTTACCAGTACTCGCCACTGACCATGAAATGGTGTATACAGTGCCACAAACGTACCGAGGTTAACTTTAAAGGCAACGCGTATTATGATAAGATGACTCAGGTACATGACATGATCAAAAAAGGTCAGAAGGTATCTGCAGCCGTAATGGGTGGTTTAGAGTGCTCTAAGTGCCACTATTAATATCACAGAGATTTAAAACTTAGCAATTACAGTTTATATAGCTTAAATGGATAGCAATAAAAAATACTGGAAAGGTTTAGAAGAGCTAAACAGAACGCCGGAATTTGTTGAGAAAAACAAGCATGAGTTTGCTGAGCCGCTTCCGATTGAGGAAGTGTTGAGCGGTGCAGGCCTTGCCTCAAGAACTCCGCGCCGTGATTTCCTTAAAGCGCTGGGCTTTGGCGTGGGTGCCGTTACACTGGCTGCCTGCCAAAAAGTTCCTGTTCATAAATCAATACCATACCTTATAAAACCAGAGGAGGTAACTCCGGGTGTGGCTAACTATTATACTTCAACTTACAATGGTCACGCCATCCTGGTTAAAACCCGCGAAGGCCGCCCTATTAAAGTTGAAGGTAACCCCGGCGACCTTTTAGCCGGTGGTGGTTTGAGCGCACAGGCACAGGCATCAGTACTTGACCTGTATGATACCAACCGCCTTAAAGATCCGCAAATGGATGGTGGCGATGCCGGTTGGGATGCGATTGATAGCTTTGTTAAGCAACAGCTTGCGGCAGCGCAGGCAGGCGGCAAAAAAATCCGTATTATCAGCGCAACTGTTCATAGCCCGTCAACCCAGGCGGTTATTAATGATTTCGTAGCTAAATATCCGGCCGCGGCTCATATCAATTACGACGCTTTTTCATACACAGGTATCATTCAGGCTAATCAGCAAAGCTTTGGTAAAGCAGTATTGCCTCACTATAATTTTGACAAGGCTGACGTGATTGTTAGCGTTGGTGCCGACTTCCTGGGTTCATGGATCTCAGGCGAGGAGTTCACCAAGCAATACGTATCAAACCGCGGCAGCAAGGCGCTTGAGTCTAAAAAGATGTCGCGCCATATTCAGTTTGAAAGCGGCATGAGCATCACCGGTACTAACGCCGATGCCCGTATCCCGGTTAAAGTATCTGAAGAAGGTTTAGTACTGATAGCTTTATACAACGCTATTTCGGGCACTACATTGCCGGGTACTAAAAAACTGGAAAACGCCAAAGCAGCTACAGCTGTTACACTTGCTGCTAAGGAATTACTTGCCGCTAAAGGTAAGGCACTTGTAGTAGCAGGTTCAAACGAGGTAGCTAACCAGGTTGTCGCAAACGCTATCAACACATTGTTGGGCAGCTATGGCACTACTATCGATCTGGATAATCCATCAAATCAATACAAAGGTAACGATGCACAATTCGTAGCCTTTTTAAACGAAGCAAAACGCGGCGAAGTTGGTGCAGCCATCTTCCTGAACGCTAACCCTGCTTATGATTATTTTAATACTAAAGAAGTAAAAGAGGCATTAAGCAAAATCAAGCTTAAAGTTTCTTTTGCCGGACAGAAAGATGAAACTGCTGATCTGTGTACTGTTATAGCGCCGAACCACCACTACCTCGAGTCGTGGGGTGATGATAACGCCGTATTAGGTTACTACACCATCATGCAGCCAACCATCAATCCGGTATATAACACACGCCAGGCTGAGCAAAGCCTGCTGATCTGGAGCGAAAATGCTACCACTGATTATTACGCTTACGTTCGTAATAACTGGATCAGCAACCTGCTTACTTTAGGCGGTCTGTCAGGCCAAAGCGGTTGGGAGACTTTGTTACAAACAGGTTTTGTTAAAGTAGCCCCTAAAGCTGCCGCTCCGGTAACTAACGCTGCCAACGTTGGCGCTGCTGCCCAGCTGATAGCTGCAAACAGTGCTAAGCTTGCAGCCAGCGGCGATGATAAAATTGAGGTTCAGCTTTACCTGAACACCGCGATAGGTGACGGTAGCTATGCCAACAATCCATGGTTACAGGAGCTGCCTGACCCGGTATCAAAAGTTACCTGGGATAACTATGCCGCACTGGCACCAAAGCACGCTGAAAAGCTTGGTGTTGAAGAAGGCGATGTAGTTAAAATTGAAGCTAACGGTTACTCGGTTGAATTGCCGGTGTTGTTACAACCAGGCCAGGCACAGGGTACAGTATCAATAGCTGTTGGTTATGGCCGTACACATTCAGGCCTTGTGGGTAACAGCGTGGGTAAAAACGCTTATCCTTTCGCCAGCTTCAGCAATGGTACGGTTGGCAGAACACTGGTAGCTACCATTTCAAAAACAGGTGATGTATCGCCACTTGCGCAAACGCAAACACACCATTCATACGAAGGTCGTGACGTGATCCGCGAGGTATCATTAAAAGAGTACTTAAAAGACCCTGCCGCAGGTACCGACCACGGTAAGGAACATAAAACATACGATCTGTGGGAAGCCCACGAGCGCCCGGTTTACGACTGGAAAATGGCTATTGACCTTAACGCTTGTACCGGTTGCGGTGCTTGTATAGTAGCCTGCAGCGCCGAGAATAACATTCCGGTAGTAGGTAAAGATGAGGTTCGCCGCCGCCGCGAGATGCACTGGATCCGTATTGACCGTTACTACAGCTATGAGAAAAACGGTAAGGCCGAAGCCGACGAGGAAACAGGCATGGTTACCAAAGAGAAGGAAATTGCCGAGCTGGATAACTTAGATTACGTAACCGTAGTACACCAGCCAATGCTTTGCCAGCATTGCGATCACGCTCCGTGCGAAACCGTTTGCCCGGTACTGGCTACCGTACACTCATCAGAGGGTTTGAACCAGATGGCTTACAACCGTTGCGTAGGTACACGTTACTGCGCTAACAACTGCCCTTACAAAGTACGCCGCTTTAACTGGTTTAACTACTGGAACGATTCACGTTTTGATAACTACCTGCAAAATGAGCATACTCAACTGGTGTTAAACCCTGACGTTACTACCCGTTTCCGTGGTGTAATGGAGAAATGCTCAATGTGCGTACAACGTATACAAGCCGGTAAACTGAAAGCTAAGATTGAAAAACGCCCGCTTACAGATGGTGAGATCAAAGTGGCTTGCCAGCAAACCTGTACAGCGAACGCCATCATATTCGGTAATGCTAATGATCCTAACTCAGAGCTTTCAAAAGCACTTAAGAGCGAGAGAACTTACTACGTGTTACAGGAGCTTAACGTACAACCGGGTATTGGCTACCAGGTTAAGGTTAGGAACACTATTGAAAACGAATTAGCTTAATTATTACAAAAGAGATATAAATATATATGGCATCTCACAGTGAATCAATAATCAGGGAACCATTAATTACGGGCAAGAATATTACCTATGCCCAGATAACTAATGAGGTTTTACTCCCTGTAGAAAATAAGCCAAACAAAGCCTGGTGGATAGGTTTCGTGGTATCAGTATTAGGTGCTTTGCTTTGGGTAGTTAGTATAAGCCTTACATTTTGGTATGGTTTAGGCGAGTGGGGCCTTAACAAAACCGTAGGTTGGGCTTGGGACATTACCGGCTTCGTATGGTGGGTAGGTATCGGCCACGCCGGTACGCTTATCTCGGCGGTATTGTTACTGTTCCGTCAAAACTGGCGTAACTCCATTAACCGCTCTGCTGAGGCGATGACCATCTTCGCGGTAGTTTGCGCCGCTACTTATATCGTAGCGCACATGGGCCGCCCCTGGTTAGCTTACTTTACTTTGCCGCTGCCAAACCAGTATGTGCTTTGGGTAAACTGGAACTCGGCGCTGATGATGGACGTATTCGCGATCTCAACTTATTTCTCGGTATCGTTAGTATTCTGGTACACCGGTCTATTACCTGATATCGCTTCAATCCGCGACCGTGCGGTACCCGGCCTTCGCCGTCGTATCTACTCGATATTGTCATTCGGCTGGACAGGTTCGGTAAAAACCTGGCAGCGTTTTGAAACCGTATCATTGATTCTTGCAGGTATATCAACGCCACTGGTACTTTCGGTACACACCATCGTATCATTTGACTTTGCTACTTCGCTTGAACCGGGATGGCACACCACCATCTTCCCGCCGTACTTCGTTGCGGGTGCGATTTTCTCTGGTTTCGCCATGGTACAAACCCTTTTGCTGGTTACCCGTAAAGTATTAGGCCTTGAAAATTATATCACGATGTTTCACATCGAGTCAATGAACAAGATCATTACTCTTACAGGTTCTATCGTAGGTGTGGCTTACTTAACCGAGTTCTTCATAGCCTGGTATTCAGGTGTTGAATATGAGCAATACGCTTTCATTAACCGTGCAACCGGTCCGTACTGGTGGGCTTACTGGAGCATGATGTCATGTAACGTAATCTCTCCGCAGCTGTTCTGGTTTAAAAAGCTGCGTACCAGCATTCCGTTCTCATGGGCACTTTCCATCGTAGTAAACATCGGTATGTGGTTTGAGCGTTTTGTGATCATCGTAACCTCATTGCACCGTGACTATATCCCGTCAAGCTGGGTAATGTTCTATCCAAGCTGGGTTGACGTAGGCGTGTTCATCGGTTCAATCGGTTTATTCTTCACTTTGTTCCTGTTGTTCATCCGCTTCCTGCCTTCAGTGGCTATGGCCGAGGTGAAACTGTTGCTGAAATCATCAAGTGAGCAGGCTAAGAAGAAACTGATTGCAGAAGGGCACCTTGATCCGGAGCAAGTGAAAGATTATACAGATGCGTTAAAGAAGTATGACAGTGTTGACCTGGCAGACTACCAAACAATAAAATAATGAGCAGCACTAAATTTATATTAGGTCATTTTGACGATCCGGATGATATGATGCACGGGATCGAGAAGCTACAAAAAAACAGCATCCCTATTTATGATGTGTATACGCCTATGCCTATACACGGCATCGAAGCTAAACTGGGTGTAAAAGAGTCACGCTTGGGTTATGCAGCATTTTGCTTTGGCTGCCTGGGTGCCTCGGTGATATTCAGCATTGTTTATTATACTTTGGTGCATGACTGGCCGATGAACATTGGCGGTAAGCCAAACTTCCCGATGCCGGTTTTTGTACCGTTCACTTTCGAGTGGACTATTCTTTGGACCGCGTTTGGTATGGTGTTTACTTTTTTTGCTGCTACACACCTGTTCCCGGGCCGCGCTCCGCGTGTAATGGACTTCCGTGCTACTGATGACCGTTTTATCATCGCCGTTGACGCTAAGGGTAACATTCCGCACGAGGATATCACCAATTTATTAAAAGAAGCTGGAGCTGTTGAAATTAAGCATAACGAAAGGAAGTATGTTAGCTATGAATAAAATTAAGATATTGGGTATAACAGCCATTTCTATCGCTGCATCTATATTAGTTACTTCGTGCAGAGATAAGAGAAGTACCGGTTGGGAATATGCTCCCAATATGTACAGGCACATAGCCTATGATCCTGATCAGGCTAACCCCAACTTTGCCGATGGTAAAACAGCACAGGTGCCGCCAAAGGGTACTATTCCGGTGGGCTTTACGCGTTTTGATTTCCCGAATGACAGGGGTGGTTATGATAGCGCGAGCGTTGTTGCCAAAAACCCGCTGCCGGCCAATAAAAAGAATTTTGAGGATGGCAAAATACTATATGAGCACTTTTGCTCGCCATGCCATGGTAAAACAGGCGAGGGCGATGGTTTAGTGGTATCGCACGGTTATCCTGCGCCGCCATCGTACTCAAAAGGCCAGTCATCACGCGGTGGTGCCATGAAAGACCTGACCGATGGTAAAATTTATCATACAATCACTTACGGTGTAAACGCTATGGGTTCTTATGCTTCGCAACTGTCGCCGCAGGAGCGCTGGAAAGTAGTAGCCTATGTTCACCATTTACAAACTTTATAATACTTTATATTAATGGGTACTCATACAAGTATTGACGAACGATACGAATTTTCAGGTAAGATAAAAACCTGGAGTTTAATAGCCATAGTTATTGGTGTGGTGGGAGTTGCCTACGGTTTTCTGGCCGGTGGCGATTCAATACAGCGCACATTCAGTAACCTATTGCTTATGAGCTATTACTTTGCGTGTGTATGTACAGCCGCTGTTTTCTTTTTAGCTTACCAGTATGTGGCTCAGGCCGGCTGGTCAGCATCAATACTGCGTGTACCGCAAGCTATTGCCAAAGTATTACCAATTGCGGCAGTAATATTAATTATAGTAGCGGCAGCAGGCTTATTCACTACACACACCGTAGTGAACGAAGAGGGCCACGAAGAGGTAATGCCATATTTATATGGCCACTGGGCAGCGCACGGATTAACCGACCCCAAAAGTGAGCATTACGATGCGCTTATCGCCGGAAAATCAGCGTTCCTGAACGTTCCTTTCTTTTTTGTTGTAATTGTAGGCTTAACCTTCCTTTACTCATTATTTGGCCACTTATTGGTTAAATACTCAACTAATGAGGATGAGTTGGGCGGCATGTTCAACTACAACAAGAGCTTCAAAATGTCATGTATATTCCTGGTGATATTCGGTTTTACCTTCCCGATATTCGCTTTTGATACGGTGATGTCTCTTGAAGCGCACTGGTTCTCAACCATGTTTGGCTGGTACAACCTTGCAGCAATGCACGTAAGCGGTTTGGCGGTTATTACGTTAATTGTACTATACCTGCGTAATAAAGGTTACATGCAATGGGTTACTGAAAACCACCTGCACGATTTGGGTAAATTGATGTTCGCCTTTTCTATATTCTGGACATATGTTTGGTTCTCTCAGTTCTTCCTGATCTGGTACGCCAACATGCCTGAGGAAACCGTATACTTCTACAAACGTTGGGAGCCTGAGTATAAATGGTGGTTCTGGTTAAATATCGTATTAAACTTCCTGGCGCCATTGTTACTGTTAATGTCTCGTGATGCTAAGCGTTTAGGCGGCAGGTTAAAGCTAACCGCTATTGTTATCCTGATCGGCCACTGGCTTGATTTTTACCTGATGGTAATGCCGGGCACTATCCACCGTCACCCGGGCCATGAGGTTCATATCTGGGATATGTATGGCATCCAAGAAATATTTATCGCTGTAGGTTTTGTTGGTTTACTTACTTTCTTCACGTTCAATTCGTTAAGTAAGTTTAAATCGCTTCTCCCTAAAAAACATCCGTTCATTGAGGAGAGCTTACACCACCACATATAAATATTGTTAACTTTGCACTCAAACTACAGAATACCAAACAAAGCAGTAAAATGGCATTCAAAAAACTTATAAATTCTAAAAAATTACTTTCGCTATTTGCGATGCTGACCCTTTTTGGCACCCAGGTGCTAATGGCACAGGTTGAATCAACAACCAAAGCTGCCGAAGGTGCGCCAGCAGCTGCTGCCAACGCTGCCGATAAGCCAAGCGTGTGGGCAGGTCCGTTGTATTATGTTCTGCTATTTTTAGTAGTATGTTTTGCAGTTGCTATAGTGGGCAAGATCCTGCGCGTGTATGATCTTACCAAACAGATACAAGGCAAAAAGCCGATGAACTGGAACAACATTACAGGTATCTTATTCCTGTTGTTCCTTATCCTTGGTTTATATGGTTCATACTGGTCATTCACCACACAAGGCGCCATGATATTGCCATCAGCGGCATCGGTACACGGTGAATCACTGGACACCATGTTCTATGTAACCTTTGGCATTACAGTTACTGTGTTTATCATTACACAAATACTGCTTTTCGGTTTTGTGTTTCAATACCGTGGTTCTGACAAGCGCAAGGCTACTTATTACCCGCATAATAATGCTATCGAGGCTGCGTGGACAATCGCTCCGGCAATTGTACTTACGGTATTAGTAGTTTTTGGTTTTACTACCTGGAGAAAGATCACCAACCACGTTGATGCGGAAGGTGAAAAAGCTTCTATTGATATTGAAGTTGTTGGCCACCAGTTTGCCTGGGAGCTACGTTATCCTGGTAAAGACCAAAAGCTTGGTAAAATGAATTATAAACTGGTTAGCGGTACTAACAAAGTGGGTGTTGATTTTAAAGACAAGCACTCAATGGATGATTTAGTTGCTGATACTTTAGTTGTGCCGGTTAATAAGTCAATCCGTTTAAATATACAAGCTCAGGATGTTATCCATAGTGTTTACATGCCGCATTTCCGTGTGCAGCTAAACGCGGTACCTGGCTTGCCTACCTTCTTTAAATTCACGCCAACGGTTACAAGCCGCCAAATGAAAGCAAAAGAAGACAACGCCAAATTTGAATACCTGCTTTACTGCAACAAAATATGCGGTGGCGGCCATTACAACATGCAAAAAGTTGTACGTGTGGTTACCGAGGCCGAGTATCAAACATGGCTTGCTCAGCAGAAACCTTATCTGACAGATGCATTGAAGAAAGAGTTGAAATTTGCTGAAACAAAGCAAAAAGAAGAGAAGTCAGAAAATAGGTTAGCATTAAACAATTAATATAAAAGAATTAGCGATTATGTCAACATTATCAGTTCAGGATCATCACGGAGTACATCACGACGAACACGGTCACGAACATCATCATGATACTTTCCTGACTAAATATATCTTCAGCCAGGATCATAAAATGATTGCCAAGCAATTCCTTATTACAGGTATTTTAATGGCAGTTATCGCGATGATATTGTCAATATTATTCAGGATTCAGCTGGCTTACCCTGACAAGGCATTCCCTTTAATGGAAACCTTATTAGGCCGTTTTGCTCCGGAAGGACGCATGGATCCTAACTTCTACCTGTCATTAGTTACCATCCACGGTACTATCATGGTATTTTTTGTACTAACTGCCGGTTTGAGCGGAACTTTCAGTAACCTGCTTATCCCTTTACAGATTGGTGCACGCGATATGGCTTCGCCTTTCATGAACATGCTTTCTTACTGGCTGTTCTTTACCGCGAGCGTTATCATGCTGGGTTCATTCTTTATTGAAAAAGGCCCTGCCGGTCCGGGTTGGACGATCTACCCGCCGCTTTCTGCTTTACCAAAAGCAATGCCGGGTTCAGATATGGGTATGACCTTCTGGCTGGTAAGTATGGTGCTTTTCGTAGCTTCATCACTAATGGGTGGTATCAACTACGTAAGTACAGTGTTAAACATGCGTACAAAAGGTATGGACCTTTGGAAAATGCCGTTAACTATCTGGGCATTCTTCCTTACTGCTATATTAGGCATCCTGGCCTTCCCGGTATTGGTTGCCGGTGTGGTACTGCTGATATTTGACCGTAGCGTGGGTACCAGCTTCTATTTATCTGACATTGTATTGGGTGGCGTACCTCAGCCTTTTGAAGGTGGTAGCCCTATCCTGTTCCAGCACTTGTTCTGGTTCCTGGGTCACCCTGAGGTTTATATCGTAATTATGCCAGCGCTGGGTATTTCATCTGAGATCATCGCAACTAACTCACGTAAACCGATTTTCGGATACCATGCAATGGTTTACTCTCTGGTAGGTATTACCGTACTTTCATTCATTGTTTGGGGTCACCACATGTTCGTTACGGGTATGAACCCGTTCCTGGGCGGTGTGTTTATGATCACTACGCTGATCATCGCGGTGCCATCAGCAGTAAAAACATTCAACTATCTTGCAACGCTATGGCGCGGTAACATTCGCTTTACCCCGGCCATGATGTTCGCTATCGGCCTGGTATCATTCTTTATCTCTGGTGGTTTAACAGGTATCTACCTGGGTAACGCCGCGTTGGATATCAACCTGCACGATACTTACTTCGTAGTAGCTCACTTCCACCTGGTAATGGGTTCGGCAGCTATATTTGGTATGCTTGCCGGTGTTTACCACTGGTTCCCTAAAATGTTCGGCCGTTTAATGGACGAGAAATTGGGTTACCTGCACTTCTGGATCACCTTTATCGGTGCTTACCTGGTATTCTTCCCGATGCACTTTATGGGTCTGGATGGTGTACCTCGCCGTTACTACGCTTTCACCGAGTTTGAATCATTCGAGCGTTGGTTGTCAGTAAACACCTTTATCACGTGGGCGGCTATTATGGCGGCTGTGGCACAGGTTGCGTTCCTGTTCAACTTCTTTTACTCGATCTTCTTCGGTAAAAAAGCGCCTCAAAATCCATGGAACTCAAACACACTTGAATGGACAACTCCAGTTGAGCGTATCCACGGTAACTGGCCTGGCGAAATACCAACCGTTTACCGCTGGCCATATGATTACAGCAAGCCCGGTCATGATGAGGATTTCATCCCTCAAACAGTACCATACTCTGAAACTATGAGCTCGAACCTGCCGCACGATTTTGAAAATAACCCGATCGGTTTGGAAGAGCACAACAAATGGACAAATACACAAAGATCTAACGAAGAAGTAAAATAATTGCCTTCTCCACAATATTGATCTAATCTTTTTAGGGTATCTGTACCGGAATAAATTCCCTGGCAGATACCCTAAATTTTTAGGAATTATAATGAATAACAAAGCAGGAAACAGATTTCAGAAGATAACCCTTATCACTGTTGTTTTGCTTTTTTTGACGATTCTGGCCGGCGGCGTGGTACGCAGCAGCGGCTCGGGCATGGGATGCCCTGACTGGCCTAAGTGCTTCGGGCAGTATGTTCCGCCAACAGATGTATCGCAATTGCCCAAGGATTATAAAGAGCAATACGTTAAAAAGCGTGAGTTAAAGAACCAGCGCTTCGCCAAAACGCTCGACTTTTTTGGTTACAACGATATGGCGCGCCGCATACGCGAGGATCGCTCTATTTTAATACCGGAGGAATTTAACGCCACCAAAACCTGGACGGAATACATTAACCGCCTGGTTGGAGCAGTGTGTGGTATATTTTTGTTGCTCAGCGCTATCTATTCGTTCAACTACTGGCGCAGCAATAAGCGAATAGTGGTTTTAAGCGTATTTAACGTTTTCCTGGTAATATATCAAGCCTGGTTAGGTTCAATCGTGGTGTCTACCAATTTGGTTGCCTGGATTGTAACGGTGCATATGTTGCTTGCCATCGCCATATTGGCCATTAGTATAACTACTTATCATATGGCTAAAACTTTGGGCAGGCCGCGTATTCGTAAAAAGGGTATTATTTATGTTGTTATCGTGATCGCCTTGATCCTGTCATTAATACAAATTGCGATAGGTACCGAGGTGCGCGAGAAGATAGATTCAGTAGCCGACCATTTATTGGGCGGTTACCGCGAAACATGGGTTGAGAATGCCGGGGAGATATTCCATAGCCACCGTACGCTTGCTTTACTTGTATTAATTGTAAATGTGTTGCTTTATGCATTGCTCAGGCGCAACTTTAGCCGTCACTCCATACAACAGCAATTTATGAGCATCACCTTTTTGCTGATTATGCTGCAAATTGTTACCGGCGTGGTATTATCGTATTGGGCGTTGCCGCCGTTTGCGCAGGCATCGCATATATTATTGGCAAGTTTAATGTTCGGCGCGCAGTTTTATCTGTTTTTAAACTTATACCGTTCGGTTGATGTACAAGGGGGGAGGATATGAAGGCGGGTGATTTTTCAAAGCTGATCAAATTGCGGCTTACCTTTTTGGTAACCTTTTCAGCCTCGATATCCTTTTTGATCGGCAGCAAGGTTAACGGTGTTATTGAGTGGAAAAACTGGGGTATGCTGATTATCGGCGGTTTCCTGGTTACATCGGCAGCTAACGGTTTTAACGAGATCATTGAGAAGGACCTGGATAAACTGATGAAGCGCACATCCGACAGGCCGATCCCTGCAGGCCGCATGACGACCGGGCAAGCCTTGGTGCTCAGCTTATTTATGGGCATATTCGGCACCTACCTGTTGGGGAGTTTAAACCCTACAGCGGGCTTTCTTTCGGTATTTTCGATACTGCTGTATGCTTTCGCTTATACGCCTTTAAAGCGTAAATCGCCGATAGCGGTTTTTGTAGGCGCCATACCGGGCGCGTTGCCACCGCTGATTGGTTACGTAGCGGCGCATCCAAAGATTGATGAAATAGCCCTGGTGCTGTTTGCCATACAGTTTGTTTGGCAGTTTCCCCACTTTTGGGCCATTGCCTGGGTGCTTGATGATGATTACAAACTGGCCGGTTTCCGGTTACTACCTTCAGGCAACCGCGATACCGTTAGTGCCGTATTTGCATTTGCATCTACCATAATTATGTTGCCGGTAAGTTTATTACCCACCTATTATGGGTACGGCGGCCTATATGTAGGGATAGTATCGTTAATTTTGAGTTTGTTATTTTTGTACCAGGGCTTTATGCTGCTGCGCAACCGCGACATTAAGTCGGCAAAAAGCCTGATGTACGGCTCGTTTTTATACCTGCCAGTGGTACAGTTGATGTTTTTATTTGATTTTATAGGAAAAGTGTAATGATGATGGCTCAGATACAACAACAAAAAGATAGAGTTGATTATACGCCCAAAAAGTTCGTGATGTGGCTTATCGTATTCTCGTCGTTCATGATGTTTGCCGCGTTAACCAGTGGTTTTATTGTATATGTAGGCGGTAAGGGCAAAGGCTTCGACATGGCTATCCCGCCGATATTTTTATATAGTACTATTACCATAGCTGTAAGTAGCATAAGTATGTTCTTGGCTTCAAGGGCTGCCAAGCGATTGCAATTTGGTAGCCAACGCCTGTTTTTATGGATCACCATAGCGTTGGGCATTGCTTTCTTTGCCTTGCAGGTAAACGGATGGAGCCAATTGGTGGATATGGGTATTTATTTCGTAAACCCTAACGCCAGTCAATCGTTTATGTATGTGTTTACCGGCATGCACTTGTTGCACATAGTGGCCGGGTTGTTGTTGCTATTAAATTCACTGGTAGGCAGCTACCGCAATATACCACAGGTAAAACGTGTTTTTTGGATGGAAATGTCGGCTATATTTTGGCATTTTGTCGATATTATATGGATTTATCTGTATGTTTTTTTACTTTTGAACCAGAAATAATTAATTCTACAAACGAGTACAAATGAGTACAACAGTATCACAAATTGATCAAGTTAAAACTACGCCGTGGGCCGGAGGTCGTGAACCTTTTTCGGTAGAGTACGGTAAAATGATGATGTGGTTCTTCCTTCTGTCGGATGCATTCACCTTTTCATCGTTGTTAATAGCTTATGGTGCTTTGCGCTTCAGCGCGGATGCATGGCCATCAGCCGAGCTGGTTTTTCAATCAGTGCCGGGTATGATAGATCATGGCGCTCCGCTGGTTTTCGTAGGTATCATGACATTCATACTCATCATGAGCTCGGTTACCATGGTATTGGCTGTTGAGGCCGGTCACCGTAATTCAAAAAAAGAAGTAGCCTGGTGGATGGTGGCTACCGTTATCGGTGGTTTTATGTTTCTGGGTTGCCAGGCCTTAGAGTGGAGCCACCTGCACCACGAAGGTTTTTGGTGGGGAAGTATTCCGAAGGAATTAGATCATTTCTTTAAAGAAGCCGGTACAGCTTCGCCAACCTATACGCAACAGTTCGCTAACCTGTTCTTTACCATTACGGGTTTCCACGGTTTCCACGTATTCAGTGGTGTTATCATCAACATCGTTATCCTGATCAATGTATTGGCAGGTACTTACCAGCGTCGCGGCCATTATCTGATGGTTGAGAAAGTTGGTTTGTACTGGCACTTTGTAGACCTTGTTTGGGTATTCGTATTTACCTTCTTCTATTTAGTTTGATTTTATCCACTGATAAATAAAAAGAAATTATGTCAGCACAACATACTGAAGCTCATGCGCACAATGAGCACGGCCACGAAGAACACGCGTCAATGAGCCGTGGAAAGATATGGCAGGTATTTTTTATACTGCTTGGTATTACCGTTATCGAGTTCTTCATCGCGCTTTATATGGTGCCTAAAGATATCATAAGCATTTCGGTAGCCAACCCGATTTATATTATCCTTACCCTTGCTAAAGCATTCTACATTGTAGCTTACTTTATGCACCTAAAGTTTGAAAAGGTAGGGCTGATCTACTCATTGGTAGTGCCTATATTGTTCATTATCGGTTTAATACTGGTACTTACAAACGAAAGCCACCACTGGATCGATCTTATCAGATAATGCGTAATTCCGGCTTAGGAAAAAAATTAATAATCCTGGTACTCATACTTGCTGTACCGGGATTTTTATATTATTTACTTACCGTTGGCGGCAAAAACCGCTACAAAGGGCTCAACTATTTCGGGCCTAAAAAGCTGTCGGGCACGTTCCATAAGTTCCATGGCGAAAAGATACCTGACACTACTTACCATCAGCTGCCCAACTTTTCGTTAACCGACCCAAACGGTAAAGCCGTAACCACTGCCGACTTTGACAAGAAGATATTTGTAGCAAGCTTTTTCTACACCGGTTGCCCGGAGGTTTGCACAACCATAAACGATAACCTGCGTAAGCTCGCGCTTAATTATCGTAAAAATAATATGGTATACTTCCTGTCTATCTCCGTCAATCCGCAACAGGATAGGCCTGAGGTATTAAAGGACTACGCTGCCCGTTATAAAGATGTGCCAGCAGGCAAATGGCTGTTTTTGACCGGCGATACCGCTTCGATCTATAACCTGGCCCGCAAAGGTTTTTTGGTGAATGCCCTTAAGGTAAACGATAAGGAATTTGTGTTCAGTGATAAGCTGATACTGATAGATGCCGATAAACATATACGTGGTTATTATACCGGCACATCTGCCCCCGAAGTAAATAAACTCAATGATGAGATTAAGGTGCAGATAGCTGAAGAGCTGCGTAAAATTAAAGCCCCTAATTGATTTTAATAATGAGTGATAAGTTTATATTCCGTTTTGTAGCCGCTGTATCGGTTTTTGTGCTGTTGGTGGTTATCATCCTCAACCGTAAAATAATACCTGCACCAGCCCAGCTGCCATCATTCACTTACTTTTTACCCAAGCTGAACGCCATATTTAACGGTACCTGTTCTGTGCTGTTGCTGGTATCGCTATACTTTATTAAGCAGGGTAATATTGCCATGCACAAGCGTGTTAACATTGCCGCGTTTTGCTTATCATCATTATTCCTGATTTCTTACATACTATTTCATTACCTGGCGCCCGAAACTAATTTTGGCGATTTGAATGGTGATCATTTGGTATCAGATGCGGAAAAGGCACAGGCCGGAAGTATACGTTACGTTTACTATGTAATTTTAGGTAGCCATATTATACTTGCCGCAGGGGTGTTGCCGTTAATACTGTTGAGTTTTTATCGAGGCCTGCAAATGCAAGTTGAAAAGCACCGTAAACTGGTGCGCTGGACCTTCCCGATATGGCTTTACGTAACCATAACCGGCGTAGTTGTTTATTTGATGATATCTCCGTATTATCATTTTTAGTTAACTTTGTTATATGAAGGCTTTTAAATTGTTTTTTGTTGCACTGGCTGCCGGTTTAGTACTGCTAAGCACTGATGTTGTAATGGCGCAATGTGCTATGTGTTCGGCCACGGTTGAGTCTGATGCGCAAAACGGCGGTAACGAAACTGCCGGCCTTAACAATGGTATATTATATCTTTTAGCAATGCCTTATATTGCAGCGGCTATAGGCGGTTACATCTGGTACAAAAAATATCGCCGTAAAGAAAGCGTGGAGCTGAACATGCGAAACGAAAAGCTGCATCTTAATTAAAAAATCTGCCCTCTTACTGCAAGCGGTCAGCCCTTAATACTACCTATGATAAAAAAGGAAACGCTTGATTTTTTAAAGGAACTCGCCCAAAACAACAACCGCGACTGGTTTATAGCCAACAAGGCCCGTCATGACCAGGCACGGGAGAATGTGATAGAATTTGCTGCCGCCGTTATTAAAGAGGTAGCTAAAACAGACCGTGATATTAACACAGATGTCGATCCTAAAAAGTGCGTTTTAAGGATCTACCGAGATGTTCGTTTCAGTCCCGACAAAACACCTTATAAAAAGAATTTTGGCATAACTATTCCGCGCCAGCATCCTAACGGTAGCCGTGGGTCGGAGTATTATATACAGATAGAACCGGGAAATTCTTTTATTGCGGGGGGCTACTGGATGCCTGAGGGAAATCATTTAAAGGCTATACGGCAGGAGATAGATTACAATGCGCAGGAGTTAAAAGATATAGTGGATGCGCCGGAATTCGCTGAGCTGTTTGGCAATTTTCGCGACCAGGAAAAGCTCAAGACCAACCCGCGCGATTACGCCGCTGATAATGAGAATATCGAGCTGTTAAAACTCAAAAGTTTTGTAGCCTGGCGTAAACTTACCGACAGTGAAGTGCAGAAGAAGGATATTGTTGCCAAAACGGTATCACTATGCAGCCATATTTATCCGCTAAATGTGTTTCTGAATAATGCAATTGTTTAAACTATGAAGATAAAGTACCTTTTCGCTCTTTTATTTGCCGCGCTGGCCATACAGTCGTGCGTGGTGTTATCGCCTAAAAAGCATAAAGCCATGCTGGCGCAGATTGACTCGCTTACCCGCCGGTCAGAAACGCTGGAAGAGGAACTGTCGCGTCTTAAAGGCGATTCAACCAGGCTAAGCCGTGAACTGGCCGAGCTTAACGGAAATTACAAAACACTTAATAACAATTACACCGCGAGCTCAAGCAAGGTAAACCAATTATCAAGCGATCTGCAAAAGCGTGAAGCACGGCTAAAAGAGGTTGAAGAGATTTTACGCAAGCGCGACGAGGCGACCAATGCGCTTAAAAATAAACTTCAAAAAGCGCTGCTGGGCTTCCAGCAAAGCGGCTTGAGCGTTGATATACGTAACGGAAAAGTATACGTATCACTAACCGATAAACTATTATTTCCATCAGGTAGTATTGTTATTGACGAAAAAGGTAAGCAGGCGCTCACGCAACTGGCAGCCGTGTTAAATAAAGAGGCTGATATCAATATATCTGTTGAAGGGCATACGGATAACAAGCGTATTAAAAACCTCGGGCAGATAAAGGATAACTGGGATTTAAGTGTACTGCGCGCTACCTCGGTAAGCCGTTTCTTAACCGAGGAGCAACACATTGATCCTGCACGTATAACGGCCACCGGTAAAGGTGAATTTCAGCCGATAGATCCGGGAAATACACCTGAAGCGCTGGCGAAAAACAGGCGTATTGAAATTGTACTTACCCCAAAACTGGACGAACTGTACAACCTGATCAACAACAAATAACATCATGCTGATAAAGAAAGGGATCGTTTTAAAATAACGATCCCTTTCTTGTTTATAAAACATGTACGTACTCGGCAAAATCTATTTGCTTGCTTTATGTCGCAGCAGCACTGGCCATGTCATTTCTCATGGATACATTTATAAGATTTATTAAGATTCGGATTGTCACTCAAATATAGTATATCAAGGCTATCTCCAACATTAGCACTTTCATTATACGCGTGCCCCTTATAAAATTTCCCGTTTAATTTAAAGGTGTAATTTAGCTCTGTTGCGCCTTTTGCACCAACTTTATACCGATTTGTGACAACCGCTCTTATTTTATTATTTTCAGACCGCAATCTTTTATTTAGTAAAGTTTGTTGTACAGACTGGTAAGCCATCCAGCAGCATATTATTAAAAATAATATCACTGCAATGATTTTCTTTAAATTTTTTATATCAAACCTCAATCTCTTGATTATTTTAAACCGTGCTTGGCAATGGCAAATTGAATTGAAAGCAATAAAAATAGGAAGAGTTTGTTAATAGATAGTCGGCACGGTTTGCATCAGCGTGCTAAACATTACAAGCTTATTCTCGAACCGTTGCTGTTGCTGCGCCTGAAAGTTATCAAGGTGGTTGTTAAAATAAGCCTCTACATCTTCCAGCTTATCGGCATGGTATTGTACACAATAGGTAATGCCCTCGTTAGGTGAGTCCATCACGTTTAAAATATTATATTGTTTAAAGTGGCCGGTTGCCATAATAGCCGGCAACTGGGTTTGCTGCAACCAGGCAAGCCATGCGGTATGCGTACCTTCTTCCACTATTACGGTCTCGTTGTAAATTATCATAACGCAAAAATACAAAAATATCAGGTGCCCTGATTATCGCCCCGCAACACCCTGAATCGGTTACGGGCCTCATTGAGCCAAAGGCTGCCGGGATAGTCGGTTATTATTTTCTGGTAATAGGTTTTCGCCAGTTCTTTATTATTCAAATTGTTTTCATACAGATCACCCAGCATAAACACGGCATCATCGGCCCAAAGGCTGGTTGAATGGGTGTCAACAATAGTTTTAAGGTTAGTGCTTGCACCGGCGTAATCCTTTTTACCGATCAAAATTCGCGCTTTAGCCATCAGTATATCATCGGTAAGCGTGTTGCCCGGATATTTCGTGTCAATACTATCCAGCGTACGCATGGCTTTTTCAGGCTCATTAGCAAAGATGTACATATCCGCTCGAGCATACATTTTAAGCGCGGCACCGGTGCTGTCGCCGGTTAAATAATCGGTAATCAGTAATTGCAGGTTAAGCGCGTCATTAGCTATAAGTTTTGATGTAGCCGCTTTTAATATGCCCAGCTGCCCTTTGGCGTATTCAAGGTCGCCGGTATAGTAGGCCAGTTTGGCGTTGCGTAGCTTGGCATCCTGCTCGGTTTCGCTGTCGGGCTTGTCCTTTTCAACCTGGCTGTAAAGCAGGGTAGCATCCCAGGGCCTGCCATTAAGGAGGTACATGTCACCCAGATCAAGCTTGCAAGCCGCCAAAGTCTGCGGCTTTAAGCCGGGTAATGAAACAGCCTGCTGCAATAGCTGTTGCGCATCCTGCAATTTGTGCAGCTTAAACGCCTGTAGGTTGGCCAGTCTTTTAATGGCAAACACCGTCGCCGGCGATTGCCCAAACTGCTTAAGCAGGTCCTTATAATCCTGCTCCAGGCTGGTCAGGTCGGCGGCAGTGTACACGCCTGATGTTATCTTTTGGCTCTTGGCGTCGGTAAGCTCAATTTTGGCTGTGATAAACCAAGGGTCGGCTTGTCCTTTCCCTGCAATGTATTCATATCCGCGTATGGCCTCATCATAAGCCTTATTTTCAACCAGTATGCGGCATAGTTCAATTATATCTTCGCCATCGGTATTGCCGCGGCGGTTAAGGGCAATGGCCTGATTGATAGCCTGGTCATACTCCTTTTGTTGTAACAGAAGCCAGGTTAGCAGCTGGGTATACACCGCCAGATCCGGATATTTTTGTATGCGCTTAAACAAAGCGGTTTTTAAAACATCATAATCTGCGTCCTCAAAAAGTGCCGAGAGCGTATTTTTAGCCTGATTAATATAGCCCGGGTTTTGCGGCAGGTAATTAAGATATTCCTCTGTAAGTGATGCCTTGTCACGATTATAACGGTATAACGCGATAAGCTCGTTAGCAAATGCGGTGTTATTATTAAGCAGTTTGCGGCCGTGTTTAAATGCCTTTATAGCATGGTCCATATTGCCACCCTGGTAAAGCTGCATCCCGAGTATAGATACGGCGCCCGGTTCAGCGGGCAGCTTATCAATCATGGCATTGTAAATGGTGTTAGCTTTATCATTATCGCCTTTAAGTGAATAAATGGTAGCGAGTTTCAGGGTGTATTCACTTTCATCCGGAAACTTTTTGATCATCTTTTTAGTGATGCTTTCCGCCTCATCAAAATTCTTCAGGGCGATGAGGTTGGTTACATAAAAAGGATAGTAGGCTTCGTTCTCCTGCTTATAAAGTTTTTGGTAGATCTCGGAGGCCTTTTGCAGTTCGCCGTTGGCGCTGTATTGCTGCGCCAGGCGTAACTCGCTGTTCTGCGCGTACAGGCTATAGCTGCAACACAGAGCGAAGGCAATAAATAGTAGGGCGCGCAGCTTATACATGATTTTCAAAAATACCTTTTTCAAACATTAAACGCAGTGCTTCATTGATTTATGTTAGCCAGGGTAAAATTGTGGTGACATTTTGAACAGATAATTTTAAAATACTTTAATTTAACATTTTATAACTGGGCCTGATGAGTGTAATGTTGCGTGTTTGGCGCTTATTATTTTTTTTGCTGATACTTGCCGGCGGGATTTCATGTACCGAAAAATCGCCGGATAAAATACCTGTACTTGATTTTTTCAAAACGCCCGACCGGTCTTTCTTCCGGATATCGCCGGATGGCAAATACATATCGTACTTAAAATCGCATAACAGCAAGCAGAATTTGTTTGTACAATCGCTTGTTGACGGAAAAGGCCGCATGGTTACCGAATTCAGTGATTATCCGGTAACCGATTATTTCTGGACCTATAATAATCAGATCGTATACAGCCGGGACATGGTAGCTGCCGATAGCCTGAAAATGTTTGCGCTTGATGTAAACACCTTTAAAACCCGCCCCATATTTTCAGGGCATAAGGTAAAGTTCAGACTGCTCAACCGCAGCCGTACAAGTCCGGATGTGCTTACCGTAAGCCTTAACAAACGCGACGAAGGTATATTTGATGTGTACCATTTAAACATCCGTACGGGGGCGCTGGAGCTGTATATTACTAACCCCGGCGATATAACCGATTGGATTACCGATACCGACGGTAAGATTTTGTTAGCCCGCGCATCCGACGGTGTTAATACCACTGTTTTATACCGCCCTAATGAGCAAACGCCTTTTAAGCCCGTTATTGTGAGCAATTTCAGGGACGCGATAAGGCCAATAGCTTTAACGCGCGATAGCGAAAACTTTTATGCCTTATCCAACCTCTCGCAGGATAAAATGGCGCTGGTGAAAATAGACGCACAAACAGGTAAACAACTTGCCGTAATATTTAAGCAAGATGATGCGGATATTATGTATGTGGAGTATTTTAAGGATAAACACCGCATGGATTTTGCCGCCTGGGATGGGTCGAAACCCCAAAAGCACTTCTTTAATGACAGTGTAAAAGCATTATATGACCGTATAAGCAGCAATTTTGCCGGTAACGAAACTCGCATAATTGATCGCGACAGTGCCGAAAAAAAGTTTATTGTTTACACTTATTCTGACCGCGATCCCGGCTCATATTACTTGTACGACTACAAAAGCGCTAAGCTTACCCGCCTTGGCGAAACCAACTCGAGTATACGCGCCGCTCAAATGTCAGAAATGAAACCGGTATCCTACAAAGCTGCGGACGGGCTGGAGATAAACGGTTACCTTACCTTGCCTTTGGGCAGCGATGGCAAAAACCTGCCGGTGGTAGTGATGCCGCATGGTGGGCCCTGGGCACGCAGCAACTGGGGGTACAATGCCGAAGTACAGTTTTTGGCCAACAGGGGTTACGCGGTATTGCAAATGAATTACCGTGGATCTGCCGGGTACGGCAAGGCCTTCCGTAACGCAGGCTTTAAACAGGTGGGTGGCAAAATTCAGGATGATATTACGGATGGCGTTAAATGGCTGATTGACCAAAAAATTGCTGATCCGAAGCGTATAGCTATATATGGCAGTGGCTTTGGTGGCTTTTCAGCACTCTATGGCGTTTCGTTCAATCCTGGAATGTATAAGTGCGCCATCGTACAAAACGGACTAATAAACTTTTTTACCTTTATAAAGGATGCGCCGCCGTTTTTTAAGCCATATCTTAAAATGACCTATGAGATGGTGGGTAACCCCGAAACAGATGCCGAACATCTGCGGGCTATATCGCCGGTTTTTCACACGGATAAAATAAAGGTACCGATCATGATTTTGCAGGGCGGTAAGGATATACGGGCTAACATCACGGAGCTAAACCAGTTTGTGCTCGAGCTGCGCAAAAAGAAGGTGCCGGTGAATTACATCCTCAAAAATGATGAACGATCGTTCTTTCGTAACGAGGCTAACCGTATCTTGATGTATACCGAGATGGAGAAATTTCTCGAAGCCTACTTATCGGCTAAAAATTAAGCCGGGTTATGGTTAAGGCGCAACGCAATCTTTACCGCAAAAACTTTTCGCTCATCATCATATTCATGGTGCTGATAACTATTTTGCTGGTAATTGCCTTTATAACGGCTTATAGCCTCACTGGTAAGTACGTAGAGAACGAGTTTGCCTCAAAAAAAATTGATGTGCTGGAGCAAACTATATCGCCTTATAACGATTTTTTTCAGAACAAAATTCCTGAGGTAACTTCTTATCAGGGTTTTCTGGATTCATCCTCTGCGGCAAACTATGCTTCATCGGTATTCACCAATTATGCTTTTGTTCGCCGGATTATATTTTACGATATACGCATAGGCAAGCGCCCGGCCAGGCGCAACCGTTTGGGCATATTTGTGCAATCCGTTTATGAGTATACGCCCAATTGGCCCAAAGTAAACGGTGTTGAACGCTATAGCCCCGCCAATGAGGCCGATTTCAGGGCGATGGCCGGGCGATTGAACGAGTTTATTAACCGTGCTGATACGGTGAACGTGCCTTCTCAAAATGAGGTGTTCCGCACGTTTTATGATGTTAAGCCTGATAAGATATCGTACCTGAACGTACCCCGCCGGCAGGATATCAAAATGTACAAGGAGATGCAGAAGAACAGCCAGCAGTCCTTTTTCAAGCAAAACATGATGACGTTTCTGCTTGATCCGGCTTTTATACGGGTTAAAAATCCGCATAGCGAGCTCTATCAGAAAATAACCGTTGAGCCGGTGGTTTACGATCCGTTGTATATTGAGCAGGGCAAAATAGTGACTGAAGTGGCACTGCCCGGCGCTTTCTCCAATTATAAACTCTATTTCGTGTCAGACAGGTCGCACCTGGATAATGAGATCAACCGCCGCTTTATGCCTATTGGCGGTATCGCGTTGCTTATCTACTTTTTTTTGCTGCTTACTGCATGGCTTATCTATCGTAACCTGAATGTAAACATGAAGTTGTTTAAACTGCAGTACGATTTTATAAACAACTTTACCCACGAGTTTAAAACGCCTGTAAGCGTTATTAAAATAGCAGGCTCCAACCTGCGTGGCGAAAACCCGCTGAGTGAAAGGCAGCTTAAACACTATGGGCGCATATTGGACGAAGAGGCTGATAAACTAAATGAACTGATGAACCGCCTGCTATCCTTTACACAGCTCGAGAACCGGTCGATCACCACCAAAAAGGAAGGTATCGAAATTGAAAGCTTTATTAAGCGTTACATCGAAACCTTCAGTATCAAATATCATGATTTCAAGATAAGCCTGGAGATTGAGCCTGACGTAGATCATTTTTATGCCGACCCGGTGATGCTCGGCAGTGTTTTCCAAAATTTGATTGAGAACGCATATAAGTACTCGCACCCGCAAAAAAAGGTGCTGGAAATAAAAGCCTATCGCGATAAAAAGAACGTTATATTTACATTTACCGATCAGGGTATAGGTATACCTAAAGCCGAATTGGGTAATATATTTAAGAAATTTTACCGCCTCGAAAACCAATACAACCAAAATGGTAGCGTTGGCCTGGGCTTGGCGTTTTGTAAGGAACTGGTTAATTTTATGGATGGCGATATTGTGGTTAAAAGTAAAGTGAACCATGGATCGGAATTTATTGTTATACTCCCATATCAAACATAATACATGAGTAAGGAAATTAAAATAGCGCTGGTTGAGGATGATGAAAACCTGCGTTTTCTGGTAGCTGAGCGCCTGGAATCAGAAGGGTATAAAGTGTTGGAAGCCGGCAACGGCGAGGATGCCGAGCAGATGATAATTGCCGAACAGCCTGATATTGTTTTGCTTGACTGGATGCTGCCCGGCAAACAGGGGTCGGATGTGTGCAGCAGTATACGAGAAAAGGGTTTTGATAAGCTGGTGATCATGATGACCGCCAAAGCGCAGGATGTGGATAAGATAGAGGCCTACAACTTCGGCGTGTCCGACTATATTACCAAGCCTTTTAATATGGACGTGCTGATAGCGATGATTGATAACAAGATCAAATTCTCGTTAAATAGCGATAAGGCCGAGTCATACCGCTTTTCGGGCATGGAACATCACCCTAACACCCATTTACTGATCAAAGATGGCCGCAAGGTAGAACTAACTATACTGGAGAACCGCATATTACTTTACTTCCTGAAAAACAAGAACAAGGTAATTAACCGTGAAGAGCTGATGATGGAAGTATGGGGTTACAATGCCGACGTTAATACCCGCACGCTGGACATGCACATTGTGCGTCTGCGCAAAAAAATAGAAGATAACCCCGACTCGCCACAGTTTTTACAAACCGTACGCGGAATAGGATATAAATTCTCGCACGAATAACAAAAAAAGAAGGCCCGGAGATGACTATCGCCGGGCCTTAAACTTAACATATATAGCTGGATGGTTAGTAGCTTTTAGTATTCCCACAAGGTAAGCTCCCAGTCCATAAGCGATTTTTTAATTCGCTCCGACTCGTAAAGCCTGTCTATACCCTGGGCATAATCTTTTATACGTTCGTCCTTGTCGTTTGATACCTTGACAATATAGCTGCTGAAAAGCCTCTTTAAAAATACGTCGTCAAAACTTAAACCGGTTGCATCATTATTGCGGCTAACGGCTTCTTTAGTGGCCAATACCTGCCTTGCTTCAGGAAAGTAAACCCAGAATGCCGGCTGGTAATCCATATCCAAGCCTTCAACCTGGAACTTAATAAGCGGGGCTATACCGATGATGCGCGGCTCAAATACCGAACGTTGCCTGTCAAACACCCAATCCTCTTTAATACGGAATTTTACCACGCTGTCCGGATTAAATTCACCTGCCTGAAGTTTTGAGCCTATCTTGTTACCATCGGCATCAAACTGGTCAACCACGGCGCTATCTGCCATACGGGCTTTAGCCTGGCCGCCTGTTAGCGGTGTTGAAAAAGCGTCGCCGTTGGGGTCGTTCTTTGTAGGATTTGGTGACGGATCATAGGCGGTAAGTTCGCCTGCATCGATAGCAGCCAGCAACACATCAATAAGCCGTGATTTTGGCGAAGCCAGGTACTGGTTCATTTTCTCGCGTACGTCAATCTCCCGCCATACACGCTTGGCAAATATCACGTCGGCCTGGCGTAGTGCAGGGTAGGGCGTAGGCTTACGTGCCTCAAAGCTCGATTTTTCGTAATAGCCATCAAGCGGGCGTTCATAGCCCTGCGCTATGCTGTCAGCGGCATGCGCCGCATTAGCGCCCATAGCAGTGGTATTTGCAGGCTGCGGCGTGGTTTGCGCAAATGTTGTTGTGCAAACTACACTCAATGCTATGATCAACAATCTCTTCATTTATCTCTGTCTATTAATTCGCTGATATTACTATATCATCCAAACCACGTTGTGAGCCATCCGGACCAACGGCAACAATGTCGGTAAATATAACCTTTGTTCCCGGAGTTACCGTATTTAAGGCTGCACGCATTTGCGGGCTTACCGTGCCACCTGTCGAGGTCACTTTTATCACATCCTGGCGAGGCTTGGCCAGCAACAGGCTGAAACGGGTAACGTTAAACTTGGCGTCAAACTCAAAGTTCTCTAAACGGGCAAATAACCTGTCCTGCCCGCGTATGTTGGCCGCGCTGGTACTACCACCGCTTTTGCCGGCAAACATAGCCTTAGGATCAGGTATACGTTTTACACGGAATTCGGTTACACCTAATACCTGTGTTTTTCCGGGTGCTACCTCGCCGGACACGGTAACCCTTGCCGTGCCTATTGAGCTTACGTTAGCGGTATATTTGCCACCGCTGCCTTTTACAGATCCGCCCGACATGCTCACACGCAGTTTCTCAAGCGGCACGCCAGGCGCTGATACCGAGATAGGGTTAGGTACGCCGATGTACAATACGTTCATCTTATCAGGCGATACTACTGCCGAAGGCTTTGCTACCTGGTACTCCTGTACCGGTAACTGGTAGGTTTTTACCTGCCCGTCGGTACCAACTACTTTAATGGTACCTGAGTATTTAAAGAAACCTTCACGGCTGGTGTTTACGGTATATTTACCACGACCTTCAGATACTTGTACGTTTGAGCCATTAACTGTAATGGTTGGGTTGCTTTTTGAATCGTAAGCAGTTAGAAATATCTCAGCAGTGTAAGGCTGACCTGCTACAACATAGCTTGATGGCGCTACTGCCACGGCCGCAAATTTGTCAAGGTTTACAACGGCTTGGTCAACTTTGCCTAACAGCTTTTTCACTACTTCGTTCTCGGCGTTTTTAGCATCCGCTTGAATTTTAGCTAAGGTTGTTAATGATGCACCTAACGGAATACCATCGCCAAAATAGGCCTCACCCCATTCTTTTTGTTTGTTGCCACCTTTCGCTTTAGGCGCAGTAGCATCAAGCGAAAAGTTTATGCCTTCACGGTCTTTTGGATCAAGCAATGCCAATAATTGGGCGCGTGTATCTTCAATTTTCTTTTTAAGCGCCTCTGCATTTTTTTCATTGATCATAATGCGTGGCGATATATCGAGGTTATCGCGTGCGTCAACATCGCCGGTTTCCTTATTAATGCCGCCGCCTTCCTCAATAAGCTTGGCCTTTAGGCTCTCTACATATTTGTTCAGGTCTTCCGCAATTTTACTGGCTTGTTTAGCCTTGTCGTATACCGGTTTTGCACGCTCGGGCTGCTCCTTAAGTTTGGTTTGTTCAAATGCGCTGTAAGTATTGCCAATACTGGTAGTTACGTTCTCTCGCGAGTGGTCTAAGCTATCGGTTATATTTTTAAAGGCATCCAGTAAGCTGTCCGGCACGTTCAGGGCAATAAGTCCCAAAAGTACCAGGTACAGAATGCCTATCATTCGTTGTCTGGGGGTTTGTTTGCCTCCGGCCATGTGTTTGTCGTGTTATAGTAGGTTGATGTTAAACTCTGTTAATTATTCCGATTAAACACGTGGCTGGCTCATGGCGGTAAGCATGTTACCATACACAGCATTAAGTGATGCCAGGTTTTTAGCTAAGCGGCCAACTTCCTCTTTAAAGTTCTTTGAATCATCGATAGACTCGTTGAAGTTTTGCATAGTAAGCGACAGGTTGTGGTAAAACGTGTTCATTGATTTTAAATGAGCAGTTGAATCCTGTAGCTCCAGCTCGTAAACGGCATTTAAAGCGCTCAGGTTTTTAGCCAAATTGTTAACCTGATCATGGTAAGCTTTTGAGTCGATATTAGAGTTGGCCATTTCTGATAAGTTGGCTGATGCTTTTTCAAACGAAGCGCTTAGTTTATCATAGCTTGCGGTAGCTGTTTTTAATTTGCTGATGTACTCGTTTGTAGCAGTACCCGCATCGCCTACAGTTGAGATAGCTGCAACCTTATCGCCAAAAGTTCTCAGGTTCTCGCCAAGGCTGCTGATCAGTTCAGGGCCTATTTTGGCATCGCTCAGCATCTTGTCAAGCGCGGCTGTATTTGAAAAACCGGTAGGGGCAGGTGCGGCAACGCGTGCCGTAGCAATCGGAAGCTCACCTTTGTAATCCTCGTTAAGTTCCGGATAAGCACGTGTCCAGTCAACTTCCTGGGTATCGCGCTGTAAGCCTAAAATAAGGAACAGCACGGCCTCGGTACCTAAACCCAGCGTAATAAACGTGCTGGCATATGGCCAGTGCTGAATTTTAAATAACAGACCTATAATTACAACGGTTGCACCAATTGAAATGATGTTATCAATGCCGAATGGTTTTTTCTTGAGAGCCATAAGTTGATGTTAGTGTGGGTTTTTATTGTTGTTTTATCAAAGTACAATACAAAGCAAGTACGATAAGGTTGGCCTAATATTAAATTATCGCTTGTCGCGAATGTCGCGGCCTACAAAGTGGCTTACGCAACGGAAACCGATGTATGATTTTGCCGTATCCTGATATTCATAGCTGCGGGTTGAATTTTGCAGAAAGTAGCCCACATCTTTCCATGAGCCGCCACGCACAACTTTGCGTTTCAGCGATTCAGGATCGGTTGATTTGGCTTCGTAGTTAAAGGTAGGAGCCATATCATGTACAAAGGTTGATGCAGATGGGTCATAAGCTGAAGCCGTCCACTCGGCTACGTTACCGGCCATATTATACAAGCCATAATCGTTAGGGAAGTAAGAGCGGACGTTAACCGTATATGCGCCGCCGTCGTCGGTGTAATTACCACGACCAGGCTTAAAGTTGGCCATCAGGCAGCCTTTAGCGTTTTTAACATAAGGGCCACCCCAGGGATAATCAGTACCTATACGGCCGCCGCGAGCGGCATATTCAAATTCTGCCTCGGTTGGCAAGCTGTATGGCAGGCGGTGCGGTAAACGGCGCGAATCCTTATAAGCATCATTGTAACGGGTGCGCCATACGGTAAAGGCACGGGCCTGGCGCCAGGTAACGCCCACAACCGGGTAGTTACGGAAGGCCGGGTGCGAGAAATAGCCCTCAACCATCGGCTCATTGGCAGCGTATGAAAAATCGCTCAGCCATACCAGGGTATCCGGGTAAACGTTTACCGTATCACGGAAAATAAAGTCAGAACGTTTGGCGTTCCTGTCGTTTTTATGGTTTGCGGCATCGCGCAGCACCATAATAGAATAGTTGTATTTAAGCAGGCGTACGTCAACCTCGTTACGGTCAAACACGCGGTCGTCGCCCTGGTAATACATGCCATCAAGCTTGGCGGCATTACCGGCGTTGTTACCCCTGAAATTCCAGATCGGATTTTTTTTAACGTATTCCCAGTTGATGAACTTACGGCCACCGGCGGCGGCATTGTTTGCGTTGGCGCCTTTGGGCTGTATAAAGTATTTCGGGTCGTTCAGGTAATTGGTTATGGCAATAGAATCGCGCACCCAGTTTACATATTGTTTGTACTGTGTGTTTGATATCTCAGTTTGATCCATAAAAAAAGGTGATACGGTCACCTGTTTTGTTTGGGCTATCTGTGCAAAAGTAACGTCCTGGTCTGTTTGCCCCATCAGGAAAGAGCCTCCCGGTATATATACCATGTTATAGGGAACCTCAGAACGGAACGATCGTTGTGGTACACCCGTCACTTCCCCGCGGTCGCTGCTTTTACAGGCAGATAAGAGGGAGCCGGCAATAAATATATAAAAGTATATTTTTCTCATATAGTGATTATCGTGTCTGTAACATACACTTACAAACTCCCGAATATATAGTTTTAACTTTTTAACAAAAAAGCGAAAAATTAGTTTCACAGCCAAGCGACGTAGCCTGGTTTACTTAGCTTTCGCTTATAGTGCTAAAAATCAAACGTTTACAAATAGGGGCTTGTAAGTACGATATTAACGTAAAAAAAGGGGAAAGGGTTGCAAAAAAGTTAATAAATAACAGTTGAAAAACCGTTATTTATTAACTTGTTTACAATATTGCTCAATAGCCATCGTCATGGACGGGGCCGCAGGGGTTGGAGCAGGTATATCTAAAATAAGCCCGGCATCTAAGACTGCCTTATGGGTAGTAGCGCCAAATGCTGCAATGCGGGTGTTATTCTGTTTAAAATCAGGGAAGTTTTTGTAGAGCGACTGAATGCTTGACGGGCTGAAGAACGCGATAACATCGTAAAATACCTCGGCCAGGTCAGACAGGTCACTGCATACCGTACGGAAAAGCACAGCAGGCGTAAAGTTGTAACCGTTCTCCAGCAAAAATTTCTGGGTTTCTTCGGCCGCAACGTCTGAGCAGGGGTATAAAAATTTTTCTCCGGCGTGTTTTTTCAATACCTCGGCCAGGTCAGACGCGGTTTGCTTGCCAAAAAATATCTTGCGTTTGCGGTACTGGATATACTTTTGAAGGTAAAGCGCGATAGTCTCAGACAAACAGAAATACTTCATATCTACCGGTACCTCAAAACGCATCTCTTCGCATATACGGAAAAAGTGATCGGCTGAATTGCGGCTCGTGAAAATAACCGCGGTAAAATCCGCCAGGTTAATTTTCTCTTTACGAAAATCTTTCGCAGGTACGCCTTCCACGTGGATAAAAGACCTGAAATCTATTTTCAGATTTAGCTTTTTAGCCAGTTCCGCGTATGGGTTTTTATCATTTTCGGGTTTTGGCAAGGTTACCAAAATACTTTTAACCCTTTTTTTTCTGTCTTCCAAAGTCAATCTCCGTAATAGCTAACTAATTATATTATATATTAAGTGCCTTTATCAATATTAAAACAGGGCAAATTTCGAGGGCACAAAGATAGATAAATAAATAAAATTTCGGAAACTTAAAGCTTGAAATAATAATAACGCTGTTACGCAGGTATAGCCAAATTAAAATTATGCCGGCCATCATTAACGCAATTAATAATACTATTTGTGTTAACTGCGGATTAATTAATGTTAAACAAACCACCACCGGCAAAAACAAAATGGCCACCGTGAAGTAAGTGAGGCATAAAATTGTAATGTAACGTTCGGTAATTTCCTTTATTACAAACACCCAGCCTATAAACTTTAACAGCAGTATTTTAAAAGCAAAAAGCAGCAATACTGCGAGCGATATAGATAAATATAAGGCCATGCCCGCAAGCTCATAATATACCTGGTAATAAACGGATAGTTGATAAAGGAACAAGCCAAACGTAAAACCAAGCAAAACGAGCAGGCCTGCGAATGTCCAGAAGGTAATAGGGGTGCCTTCGTCGGTTTGCGAAAAAAGCTGCATTTTAAATGCGGAACGCAGGATGTTGTCCACATCGCGGCCTATGGTTAACCTTAATATGCCCGAGTATAAAAGCAGGGCAACCACCACACCGATCACCCACCGGCCGCGTACCGCACGGCCAATACCGGTGCCTGCGGTGGCTTTTGAAGTTGGTTTGATGTCGTAAAAACCATAGCCTTTATATAAATACTTGTCCAGCATTTGTTCAACAAACTGGTTGGGGCGCTCCGGGTCAGGTGTTTTGATGAAGAGCATGGCCAGCGAGTCTGACACGGCTTGCTCCTGTAGTTTGGCAGCATACGCTACGGAGTCGAGCATATGGTATTGCCTTGGCGCCTGGTAATAAGTTGTATCAGGTTCCGGCGTATATTCTGTTTCGGCGCTGTCCGTCTGTGCCGCAGCAGAGCCGCACAGCATCGTTATAAAAAATAATATGGCGAGTAAACGTATCAAACCGGCACAAAGGTAAGCGTTTAGGCGGCTATTTGTAAATGACGGTGCATTAACTTTTAATTGGCAGGCAATCGGTACTTTTGTAATTGGAAAGATGGAAAGTGAACACTCGACCATTAATAACTGAAACTTGATCTTATTAACATTGCACAAGTAATTATTTTTATTATTTAGCATATAAGGCATTTTCTCGAGTGTCATCATGTTCACTACATTCAGATTAAAAGGCGAATTATAAATACATGAATGACAAGACTATATTAATAGCTTTTATTTATTTGCTACCCACATATTTGTTTGCCCAAAAGCAAGACAAATTAACTGCAAGTCAGATTGTAGACTCTTCACTGGTCTTTTGTGGAGGTGAACTCCAGATATCAAAGATAAATTCAGCCGAAATCAGTTACTTAGTTATCGAACCAAATGGCTCAGTAGAAACAGTTCATTATAAGCTAAAAACGGGAGAGAAATATGTTCAGTGTATGTTGTCAAAGACCTATATGCCTCAGACTATGTTTTTCAATGGAGAAAAAATCAGCAAGGTGAACGGAGACTCCGTAACCCATATTACAGACCTGGAATCGAAAGAAGAGGTAAAACTTAAAACATATAGCTTAATTCAGTACGGGTACAAAAAACTAAATTATCGTCTATCCCGACTCCCGGACCATAAGTTTGAAAATGTTGACTGCTTTGTAGTTAATGCTACTGCTCAAAATGGGTACGAAATCACAAACTTTTTCGACAAAAAAAATTACAGGTTGGTTATGATAGTTTATCCTAACGGCAACAAGTCAGTTATGATGGATTATGTCTTCAAAGATGGTATTCTTTTCAATTCAAAAATTGCAAATACATTTGCTAACTCTACAAATAAAAATATCCTAAATGAAATACAAACATGGGAATTGGTATCAGTCGATTTAAATAAAAATATTTCAGATACATGGTTTAATTGCCCGTATGCAAACAAAGTAATTGTTCCGAATTATATTAGATCCGGACATTTTACATCTACTAATGGAGTGTCAACGACGTTTATTAGGGACGGAATTTCAATGAATTACACTGACGACAAAGGAAATGTAGATTTAAGGACGTTTTTAACATGGGTTTCGCCGGATACTTTCGTTTTAATCAATGAACAAGTGCTCAAAAAAAATGATAAATCTTCATCATCACAAATATTTGTTAGAGTTATTTCTTGGGATGATAAAGGATATGTTTGTCAGTGGATAACTGATAAGTATACAGATACTCAAGATTACAAATTAGTTAAGTAATCTGCTCTCTATTAACATCACATTTAATTTGGCGCTTTATTGATCCCATGGCCGGAATTTATCTACATATACCTTTTTGCAAAAAAGCGTGTCATTACTGCGATTTTCATTTCAGTACTTCGTTAAAATATAAGGATGAGCTTTTGCAGGCCATGCTAAAGGAGCTTGAGCTGCAAAAAACCTATCTGCAAGGCGAAACCATTGAAACCATTTATTTTGGCGGTGGCACCCCATCATTGCTTAGCGGTGCCGAGCTTAATATGCTGCTTGATGCCGTAACAAGGTTGCATACCGTGGCCTCAAATGCCGAAATTACCTTAGAAGCTAACCCCGATGATCTGGATAAAGCCAAGATAAACGACTTGCGGCATACACCTGTTAACCGCTTTAGCATTGGTATACAATCTTTTTTTGATGATGACCTGCTTTGGATGAACCGTGCACATGAAGCCCGGGAGGCCGAAGCATCAGTAATGCGTGCACAGGATGCCGGGTTTGAAAATATCACGGTCGACCTGATCTATGGCTATCCTTTACTTACCGATACCAAGTGGAAGCACAATATCGAAAAGGTTTTCGGGCTGGATGTTCCGCACGTATCTGCTTATTCCATGACGGTGGAGCCGCAAACCGCGCTGGCATCTTTCATCAGCAAAAACAAACAACCGCCCATGAATGAGCAGCAAAGCGCCGCACAATTCACATATCTGATAGACGCTATGGAAAAGCAGGGCTTTGAGCAGTACGAGATATCAAATTTTTGCAAGCCTGGGCATTACTCGCGCCATAACTCCAATTATTGGAGGGGGGTTAAATACCGGGGCATTGGCCCATCCGCACACTCTTTTAATGGTGAAACCAGGCAATGGAATGTAGCCAACAACGCCAAATACACACAATCACTGGAATTAGGGACAATACCTGCCGAAACCGAGGTGCTTACTGAAAAGGACCGGCTGAATGAATACATCATGACCTCGCTGCGAACCATGTGGGGCCTTGATATTGGCAAACTGAACCAGATTGCCGCAGGTGCCACTGACGAACTGCTGCCGCGAGCCGCCGAGTTTTTTGAACGGGAATGGCTCAGTCAAAAAGAGCGGACGTTATACCTTACACCGCAAGGCAAGCTCTATGCCGATCATATCGCTTCTGAGTTATTCTTTTGACGATTACTCTGTTTAGGAATTGCAATAAATTTTTGATAATCAATTATTTAATAATTTATTGGTGCTTGCTTAAATCCAGTTTAACGGGCAAGGGCGTACATGGATTAGTAACATCTATAAATGAAAATGAAAAAACTAATTATTGCGGCGTTTGCATTAGCAGCTATTGCAATTGCGCCAAAAACTTACGCCCAAACTAAAATGGTTGGTGGTGCGGCCATGTACCCAACTAAGGATATTGTTGACAATGCCGTAAACTCTAAAGACCACACTACGCTTGTTGTCGCTGTTAAAGCTGCAGGGCTGGTTGAAACCTTAAAAGGTAAAGGCCCTTTCACAGTATTCGCGCCAACCAACGAGGCATTTAACAAGTTGCCTGCCGGTACGGTTGATAACCTGGTAAAACCTGAAAATAAGGCAACACTTACCAAAATATTAACTTACCACGTAGTTGCCGGCAAAATGAGCGCCAAGGATTTAATGGCCAAAGCCAAATCAGCCAACCCAACGTTAACAACCGTTCAGGGCGAAAAGCTAACGGTTAAAGTTGAAGCCGGTAAAGTTTACCTGGTTGATACCAAAGGTGGAAAATCATGGGTAACCATTGCTGATGTTAACCAAAGCAATGGCATTATCCACGTAGTAAACACCGTATTAATGCCTTAATTAACCAAATATAAACGTTGAGAGGGCCGGCATTTTTGCCGGCCCTTTTTTGTTGGGCATGGGTCAAAAACTACCTTCGCTGATAAGTGTTGTATGTAAATTAATTAAATTTGCATGTTAATTATTTGTGAACATGGGCATTATTCTTACCCAAATTGATAAGGTTGATACGATCACGAAAGAAGATTTTATTAACAACTATTTAATACCGCGTAAACCCCTGGTAATACGCAAGGCTACCCAAACCTGGCCCGCTTTGCAAAAGTGGACTTTTGACTATTTAAGGGAAGTAGTAGGCGACCGAACCGTGCCATTGTACGATAGTTCAAAGGCTGATCCTTCAGCGCCTATAAACGCATCGGCTGCCGAGATGAAGTTTGCTGATTATATCGATCTGATACAAAAGCAGCCTACTGATCTGCGCATATTTTTATTTGACCCGATAAAATTCGCGCCTAAGTTACTGGATGATTACCGCTCACCGTCTGACCTGATGGGGGGCTTTTTGGATAAATACCCTAATATGTTTTTTGGCGGCGCGGGCTCCATAACTTTTTTGCATTACGATATTGACCTGGCGCATATTTTCCATACGCATTTTCACGGGCGAAAGCATATTATGTTGTTTGAGCAAAAATGGAGCGAGCGTTTATATTGTATGCCGTTTGCTACCTACGCGCTGGAAGATTATGATATTTCAAACCCTGATTTTAAAAAATTCCCGGCGCTGGATGGCATCGAAGGGCAGGAAACCATACTGGAGCATGGCGAAACGCTGTTTATGCCTACCGGCTTCTGGCATTGGATGAAGTATCTGGATGGTTCGTTCTCCATTTCGCTGCGCGCCTGGGATAGATCATGGGCAATCAAAGCGCATAGCCTGTATAATTTAACCGTACAACGCAAATTTGACGACTTTATGAAGGGCCGTTTCAAAAAACGCTACATGGACTGGAAGGAAGAACTGGCGGTAAAAAGGGCTAATAAAGCGTTAGCTGAAGGAAAGCCGGCTAAGTTTTCTTAAACAAATTAGTTGTAACCACGATGTCATTATAAGTTCAAAACACTATTAAATTTTGCCAATTAACCATTTGATAATATAAAAGCCGTATTTTTATGCAATCCGATCTAAACATTTTTTCGGGTAAATTGTATGGGATTCAAACTTTCAGGTGTTGATACGGTAGAGCATATTTCGGCCGCCGATTTTAAGAAGAATTATCTTGATGCCCGCCGTCCGCTGGTGATAAAAGGCTTGACCAAAAGCTGGCCCGCCCGTGAAAAATGGACAGCTGAATACATGAAAGAAATCGTAGGCAGCAAAACCGTACCGCTTTATGATAACTCAAAGGCCGATCCGGCGAAGCCGATCAATACCTCGGCAGCGGTAATGCCTTTTAATGAGTATATCGATCTGATCAAATCGCAGCCAACCGAACTGCGCATTTTCTTTTTTAATATATTTAAACACGCGCCGCAACTGCTGGATGATATTGTGCTGCCCAAGGATTTGATGGGCGGTTTTATTGAAAGTATGCCGGCCATGTTCTTCGGTGGCTCAAACTCGGTTACTTTTTTGCATTACGATATTGACCTGCCGCACATTTTCCATACCCATTTTGGCGGCCGTAAGCATATTATATTGTTTGAGAACAAGTGGAAAGAACGTTTATACTGTTTGCCAAATGCTACCTACGCGCTGGAGGATTATGATGTAGCTAATCCGGACATCAGCAAATTCCCTGCTTTGGATGGGGTTGAAGGGCAGGAAGTATTTTTAGAGCATGGCGATACCCTGTTTATGCCAACCGGCTACTGGCACTGGATGAAGTACCTGGACGGATCGTTCTCGCTAAGCCTACGCGCCTGGGATGCGTCAATCACCCGCAAAGCCGCCAGCGTTTATAACCTGGCTGTAAAAGGCGGACTGGACAGTGTTTTAAAAATGGCCTTTAAAGAAAAATATGCCAGATACCGCGAAGGCGTAGCCATTAAACGTGCCGAAAAGGCACTTGCAGGTGGTTATCCGAGATAATACCGTCAATAAAGAATAAACAGGCAAATGCCTAAAATACATAGCCCGATTATGATCTGCCCTGATTTTTCAGCGCCTATCATAACCGGGTCTTTTTTATTAAAGTCGGCGTTCCATAATTCTTTGATGGAGTACAACTTTCTCTCGGGCTGAAACAATTGTCTTACCGCGCCTAAAAAGTAGAGCACGCATATGCCAATAAAACGCACGCTTCCAACTAATAGATCGCGGAGCAGAAAACCAAAAAAGAACTCGAATAGAAACTGTCCCATTATATTATGATGAATGATCGCATACGATCAGCCACTCGCCTTTTATTTTCCTGAACCATAAGGTAAAATATCCGCCTGGTGCGTCTTTCTCGCGTTTCAGGTTCCAGCCACCTAAAACAAAGGCGTTGGTTTTATCTATCAGGTTAACTTTTAGTATTTTAAAGGTCAGGAAGCCCATGGCGGCCTTGTCCGGGTAGCCGCGTTTATAATTGTCCATGGTGTTTTGCCAGCCATAGGTAGGGCCGCTTTTGCCAACAAACATTAACGAGTCTGATTTCCAGTAAGTTTGCATGTAAGCCTCAATATCGCCGTTATTCCAGGCTTCGCGCTGCTTATCCATCACTTTTAATATGGCTTGTTTGTCCTGCGCATGTGTAACAATTACACTTAGAAGTAGTATAAATAGCGTCAAAAAACGTTTCATACTCTAAAATAAAACAATTAATTCACATTAACCTTGTAGCTTTGTACCAAATTGGTTTATGGTATGAAGAAACATGTACTTTGTTTTGGAGAGGTTTTGTGGGACACTTTTGCTGATGGCAAAAAAGCCGGCGGCGCACCCATGAACGTGGCCCGCCACCTGGCCCAGCAAAAAGTTGAAGTTTCGTTTGCAAGCCGCATCGGCAGCGATCAATCCGGAAAAGAGCTTACTCAGTTTTTAAAGGAAAATAACCTTTTCAGCGATTGTATACAATACGATAACGAGTTGCCAACCTGTGAGGTTACCGTTGAGTTGGATGCCGATAACCAAGCCACCTATGTTATACCCGAGCCGGTATCGTGGGATAATATCAAGGCTGAAAAGGGTATTCGTAAGCATGCTAAAAAGGTATCGGCCATTGTTTACGGCAGCCTGGCATCGCGCGGTAAAACAACCCGTAACACGCTGCGTACTTTACTTGATGAATCAAAAGCCTTAAAAATATTCGACGTTAACCTGCGTGCCCCACACTATGAACTTGCTACTATTGAGAACCTGGCGGCCAAGGCCGATGTGGTGAAGATGAACGAGGAAGAAGCCATTTTGCTGGTGGGCGCCAAGGATAGCAAGAATTTGCAGGAGCGGATCATCGAATTCAAGAAGAAATATCATGTTAAAACAATATGTGTGACCCGTGGCGGCAAAGGCGCAATGGTGTTGCACGATGAAAAGTTTTACGAACATCCGGGTTTTAAGGTAGAGGTTGAAGACACCGTTGGTGCAGGCGACGCCTTTTTGGCAACCTTTATAAAAGGTTTGTTAAAGGAGAAGCCGATGGATCAGGTATTAGAAAAAGCCTGCGCGGTGGGTGCTTATGTTACCACCAGGCGCGGAGCTAACCCCGAATATACCAAAGAGCAGATACGGGCAATACGCGCGGCGCTATCAGAGGGTAAATAGCCGCGTCATTGTCATTCCTGTTCCACAAAAGCGGGGTTCTTAAACTTTTCAGGAAAATTATCCGTTAATTTAAGTTCAAGGAAAAGGACAATTATGCGTGGTTATGGATTTTCACAGTTTACCCCCCGGCAGGTACCCAAAGGCGGTTTCGACGAGCTGCTGAAGCTGTTCCTTGAGCTGCTCAACTATACCTCGGGCGATGCCGAAGAGGCATTGGCCTGGCTGAACGAGCTGGATAAGCAATATAAAATCACCAATGACGAATATGGCATGGGTTATTTTATTGACGAACTCAAGGATCGCGGCTACCTGAACGAGGACGGCCGCAGCGGGCAATTCAGCATTACGGCAAAAACAGAACAGAGTATACGCCAGTCGGCATTAGAGGAGATATTCGGCAAGCTAAAAAAATCAGGCAAGGGTAATCACCGCTCGCCCCAATCGGGCCAGGGCGATGAAAAGAATGCCGAGCGCCGTGAGTTTGAGTTTGGCGACAGCCTGGATCAGATCGACATGACGCAGAGCATCCACAATGCCCAGGTGAATCATGGCATTGGCGATTTTATGATGACCGAGCGCGATCTGGAAGTAGAGGAGATGGACTACAAAACCCTCACCTCAACCGTGCTGATGATCGATATATCGCACTCCATGATATTGTATGGCGAGGACAGGATAACGCCTGCTAAAAAAGTAGCTATGGCTTTGGCGGAGCTCATCCGCACTAAATACCCTAAAGATACTTTAGACATTGTGGTTTTCGGCAACGATGCCTGGCCAATTAATTTGCAGGACTTGCCGTACCTGCAGGTTGGCCCATACCATACCAATACCTATGCGGGTTTGCAATTGGCAACGGATATACTTCGCCGCCGCAAAACACACAATAAGCAAATATTTATGATAACCGATGGTAAGCCAACCTGTTTAAAGGAAGGCACGCGGTATTATAAAAACAGCATCGGGCTTGACCGTAAAGTGGTAAACAAAACGCTGAACATGGCGGCACAGTGCAAGCGCCTGAAAATACCGATCACCACATTTATGATCGCCAAGGATCCGTACCTGCAGCAATTCGTTCGCCAGTTTACTGAAACTAATGGCGGCAAGGCATTCTACAGCTCGCTTAATGGTTTGGGTGAATACATATTTGAAGATTACATCAGGAACAGAAGAAGAACGGTGCGATAGTCTGAACCTGAATTTGCGGAATTTTGGAATGGGCAGAATTTTTGAGATCCTTGTTTGAATGAAGGATTTAAGAATTTATAATAATCATAGAATCACACTACCTATAAAGCGCACCGGTGAATCAAAAATCAATCGGTGCAATCATAAAAATAATAATGAGTAACAAACTACTTGAAATAAAAACCCTCGGGCAGCTAAAGCAAACGGATTACCGCAGCCGCTCGGTTAAGGATGAATTAAGAGCTAACTTGATAACACAGCTACAAAAAAGCGAAGATGGTTTTCAAGGCATCATCGGGTTTGAGGATACGGTAATACCTGATCTGCAAACCGCTATTTTGTCGCGTCACAACATATTGCTATTAGGCTTGCGCGGGCAGGCTAAAACACGTATCGCGCGTTTGCTGGTAAATTTGCTCGATGAGTACACCCCATATATCGAAGGATCGGAATTATTTGATGACCCGCTGAACCCGATCTCATGGTTTGGGCACAGCATCGTTACCGAAAAGGGCGATGATACCCCGATTGCCTGGTTGCACCGCTCCGAGCGTTATACCGAAAAGCTGGCTACTCCCGATGTTACCGTTGCTGACCTGATTGGTGATGTTGACCCGATTAAGGCCGCAACCATGAAGCTGACGTATTCGGACGAGCGTGTTATTCACTTCGGTTTGATACCGCGTGCGCACCGTGGCATCTTTGTGATTAACGAGTTGCCCGACTTGCAGGCACGTATCCAGGTATCGCTGTTCAACATCCTGCAGGAAAAAGATATACAGATACGTGGTTTTAAACTGCGCCTGCCGCTTGACCTGCAATTTGTGTTCACTGCTAACCCTGAGGATTATACCAACCGTGGTTCGATAGTAACGCCGCTTAAAGACCGTATTGAGAGCCAGATACTAACGCACTATCCGCGTTCTGTTGAGATCTCGCGTAAGATCACCCAGCAGGAAGCGCTGCTGACCTCCGAACAAAAAACAGCTATTGAGGCCGATGGATTGGTGAAAGACCTGGTAGAGCAGATCGCTTTTGAGGCACGTAACTCAGAGTATATCGATAAAAAATCGGGCGTGTCCGCACGTTTAACCATATCGGCGTATGAAAACCTGATCAGCAATGCCGAGCGCCGCATGATCATCAACCGCGAAGCCAGCACCTTTGTACGCATCACCGACTTTTTGGGTGTTATCCCGGCCATTACCGGTAAAATTGAGCTGGTTTACGAGGGCGAACTGGAAGGCCCGGCCAAAGTGGCTAACCTGTTGATCGGCAAGGCTATCAAAACCCTGATGGTTCAGTTTTTCCCTGATCCGGAGAAAGCTAAGAAATCAAAATCGCCTAACCCGTATGCCGAAATTGTGAACTGGTTTGGCAATGGTAATACCATCGCGCTGATTGATGACCTCCCAGCCGCAGAGTATAAAAAACTGCTGAATGAGGTACCGGGCTTAAAGGCATTGGTAAAGCAAATTCACCCACGGCTGAGCGAAAACCAGCAATTGCTGTTGATGGAATTTGTGCTGCATGGATTGGCAGAATTTTCACAACTGAACAAAGGATTTTTGGATAATGGCTTCGCCTTTTCGGACATGTTCAACAGTTTGTTTAATTTGCAGCCCGACGACGAGGACGATGATTTAGACCTTGACGACGATAGGTATAACAATTAACATGCAAGCAAAAATCCTGACCGTCACCTTAATTAGTATAGTACTTTTATTAGCCGATGTTTATGTAATAAGCGGCATAAGGGGAGCATTCCCTAAATGGCGCTTTGTGCAAAAAAAGAGTTTTACCACTGTTTTTTTAACCCTTTCGGTACTGCTTATTATTGCGCTGTATGTTGGGGTTTATATAAAAATAAACGTTGGTGTGCGTGCCGCGCTGATGCTGGTGTTTTTTTTACAGGCTATTGTTAAGGCCGTATTTGTACTGTTTATTTTTATGGATGACATCAGGCGTTTTTTAAAACGCTTGTTCATCCGCAATAAAAAGCAACCGGAGCCACCGGTATCTGCTCCGGTTGCTGAAACCGAACCGGAAAATAAGTTGCCAGTCATCCCCCGCTCAGAATTTTTGTTGAAGGCCGGTTTACTGGCCGGTATGGTACCCCTGGCGGCTATGGGCTATTCATCCATGACGAGCGTGTACGATTACCAGGTACGCCGCCGCAAATTATACTTGCTTAATCTGCCTAAAAAGTTTGATGGTTTATTGCTAGGGCAGATATCCGACATTCACTCCGGCAGCTTTTACAAAAAGAAAGCTGTTTTAGGCGGCGTGGAGATGCTGCTTGCCGAAAAACCCGACCTGATATTTTTTACCGGCGACCTGGTGAATGACATAGCGCCCGAAATGCGCGATTACCAGGATATATTCAGCAAGGTAAAAGCGCCGTTAGGCGTGTTTTCTACGCTGGGTAACCATGATTATGGCGACTACGCCTGGTGGCCCGATGCCGCGGCAAAAAAGAAAAACCTCGACGACCTGAAAGCCACCCATAAAAATATGGGCTGGGATTTATTGATGAACACCCACCGCCGGTTAAAGGTTGATGGTGAGGAAATAGGCATTTTAGGCATTGAAAACTGGGCGGCCATCAGCCGTTTTCCGCGCTATGGCCGTATGGATCTGGCTACAAAAAATACTGACGACCTGCCGGTAAAACTCCTGCTCTCGCATGATCCATCGCACTGGCGCGCCGAGGTGTTGCCCAAATATCCGCAGATCGATGCCATGTTCTCCGGCCATACCCACGGTATGCAGTTTGGCGTACGTATGGAGGAAGTTCAGTGGAGCCCGATAAAGTATGTGTACAATGAATGGGCCGGTCATTATCACGAAAATAACCAGCAATTGTATGTAAATGTGGGTTACGGCTTTATTGGTTATACCGGGCGTATTGGTATTTTGCCCGAGATAACGATATTTGAATTAAAAGCCGGGCACGATCCAAACCCTGCGTGGATATAAACCGCCGCCGGCTGTATAAACTTGCATGAAAAAACTGCTGCAGCCTGTACTTAACTTTTTGCTTTTCAGCAATGTGTTTATGGCTTTATGTGCCGTGGCGCAGGCGCTGGTAACCTTTCATTTGATTGATGCCAAACCTGTTTATCCGGTACTGGCGTTGTTGTTCACCTCAACCCTCGGTATATATAACTTCTGCATACTAATAACACGGCCTAAAGCACCTATGCAATCACCCTATGTACGGGTACGCTGGTTCTTTAGTCATTACCGGTTAATGGTGTCATTCACCATTATCTGCCTGCTCTCGCTTATCCCGCTATTCTTTATGGTGACGCTGCCATCAAAACTGTTATTGGTTTTTATGGGCGCGTTATCTGTATTGTACGGACTGCCATTGTTTACATTGGGTTCGCAAAAGTTTGGCTTACGCAACATTCCCGGCTTAAAAGCCATCCTGATCACTGTAGTTTGGGTGGCCAGCTGTGTATTGCTGCCGGTGCTGGAAGCGCAAGGCAGGCATCTTACTGATATTTCCATGCGCGATACGGTAATCCTTGCCGCAAAGCGTTTCCTTTTCATCGGTGCCTTAACTGTACCGTTTGATATCCGTGATTTGTTTCAGGACAGGCAAACCGGACTTAAAACCATCCCCGTTGTTTGGGGCGAACGGAAGGCTTACCTGTTTTGTCAGTTTTTGCTGGCGGGTTATATATTGCTGCTTTTCATGTTCAGGCATAATGGCTTTAATGCTGATTTTTTCGCCCTCACGCTAACCGCCCTGCTCACCGGCTGGCTGATTTTTAAATCAACGTGGGAGAAGAACGAGTACTACTATTTTTTCTATCTCGATGGCGTGCTGGTACTGCAATATGTAATTGTGCTGGTTTTTAGTATGCTGAAAACCTATGGCGGCTAACTACAACAAAACAGCCTGGTTTTATGATAGCCTTGCCCGGCTGGTGTTTGGCAGCGCGCTAAAAAATTCGCAAAAGCATTTGCTGCCGCTGGTACCTAAAAACGCTCGGATATTAATTGTAGGTGGCGGCACCGGGCAAACGCTCGAAGATCTGGCCGCCCTGCAATATGAAGGCTTGCACATCACCTTTATTGAAATATCCGCTAACATGACGGCTCTTGCCAGGAAAAGAAATGTAGGTAATAATGAAGTAGTTTTTATTGTAGAGGCTATTGAACAAGTACAGTTAAAGTCTGAATTTGATGTGGTGATCACCGGTTTTTTATTTGATAATTACGCCGATGCTGATCTGCCTGTAACATTTAATCATATCAATTCCGTTTTAAAACCCGGTGGTCTGTGGCTCAATACCGATTTTCAGCTCACCGGCAAATGGTGGCAGCCCCTGCTGCTGAAAAGTATGTACACTTTTTTCAGGATGTTTAGCCCGATCCCGGTAAGTAACTTGCCGGAAGTTGATAAGGTTTTTGTGTTAAAAAGATACAAGGCTATAGCAAGTGCGACTTTTTATGGTGATTTCATATTGACAAGAGCCTATAAGAAGTCACACTGAGTTGTCAAGCGTCTTCATTACCTGTCCTGAATTTCTTTTGATCGATCAAAAGAAACAAGACTTAGCGTTAGCGATCTCATGAGTGCAAACAAAAACAAACAACTACGAATAAATCGCCGGCTACGTCCTGCCCGGTGAAGGGTTATGCTTTGGCAAGGCGTGTGCTACTCCGGACATTACTGATGCCGGTTATTAAAATTATTTACTGTTTGTGCTTAATATCTTCAAATTAGGTCATCGAATGAAAAAATGAGCGTTGGCCCGCCGGAAAACCGGGCCGGGAGTATGGCCTGTGGGCGGAAGGTTTTTTCCGGCTTGACTTTTGGTTACTTTGTGTCCAAGACAAAGTAACTGGCCTCTGCGGCCAAGAGCAGGCTGACGATTCAATAAAGTATTATCGCTAATTAAAGCACAAAAAGCATTTTAATTACCTGTCCTGAATTTCTTTTGATCGATCAAAAGAAACAAAAATCGCCGGCTGTTTAATTTTCTGTGAAAGGCAGTGCTTCTTTAGTGCTCCCCGAAAATTAAGAGGCCGGAATTATAGGTTATGAGTGGCTTGTGCTGCTTTCCAAATAAATAAAAAGCGCGTTGGCCTGCCGGAAAACCGGGCCTGGGAGTAGGCCTGTGGGCGGAAGGTTTTTTCCGGCTTGACTTTTGGTTACTTTGTGTCGAAGACAAAGTAACTGGCCTCTGCGGCCAAGAGCAGACTAACAATAGAAAAGCACGAACTTTCAATAAGGAATTCGCACGAGGTTATTAAGTAGATGGATTTCTCCTCGTACCTAGATCGAAATGACAGCCTTTTGTACGTACTTATAGTATATCCCCTGTAGTTTCCACATGCTCCGGCAACCTCGGTGCAAAGTAAGTAAGTATGGCTTTGGCTTGTTTCAGGTTTACTACTTCCATCAGCTCCTGCTCATTGGCCTCACGTATCTTTTTAACAGACTTAAAGTATTTCAGCAATTTTTCGGCGGTGGTTTTGCCTATGCCTTCTATCAGCTCAAGCTCGGTAGCCAGGGTGCCTTTATCCCGTTTTTTGCGGTGGAAGGTAATGCCGAAGCGGTGAGCTTCGTCACGCAGTTGCTGAATTACCTTCAGCGTTTCTGATTTTTTGTCGAGGTATAATGGGTACTGATCGCCTGGATAATATAGTTCTTCCAGCCTTTTGGCAATACCGATAACCGCGACTTGTTTTTCAATGCCCAGCAATTTCAGGCTTTTCATGGCTGACGATAGCTGCCCTTTGCCACCGTCAATAATAATCAATTGTGGTAGCTCGGTGCCTTCATCCAGCATACGGCGGTAGCGGCGGTGCACGGCTTCCTCCATAGTGGCAAAGTCGTTGGGGCCTTCAACCGTTTTTACGTTGAAGTGGCGGTAGTCCTTTTTTGATGGCTTGGCATCCTTAAAAACCACAATGGCCGATACCGGGTACTTGCCCTGAAAGTTAGAGTTATCAAAACACTCAATATGCCGAGGCAACTGGTTAAGGCGCAAGTCCTTCATCATCTGCGTAAGCAGGCGCTCGGTGCGTATCTCGGGGTTCAGCTTTTCGTATTGATCAATTTTTTCACGTTTAAAAAACTGCACATTCTTTTGCGAAAGGTCAAGCAGTTTCTTCTTTTCACCCAGCTTGGGCACAGTGAATTTTATACTGGCATCTTCCAGGTGTACGTCAAACGGAACAATGATCTCCTTGGAGTGACTATTATATCTGCTCCTGAATTCAAATATGGCCAGGGTCAATAATTCCTCATCGCTTTCATCCAGCCGTTTTTTAAGTTCGATGGTTTGGGTTTGAATGATGGTGCCGTTCATTACCTTTAAAAAGTTAACAAAGGCATATTTTTCTTCAGATGCAATACTGAAAACATCCACATCCGTAATAGAAGAATTTACAACGGTTGACTTACTTTGGTACTTCTCCAGCAGATCGTACTTGCGCTTAAGCTTATGCGCCAGCTCGAAGTTCATATCGGCAACGGCGGCATCCATTTCTGCTTTCATCTCGCGCACTACGTTGCTGATCTTACCGTTCAATATGTCCTTTATCTCGTTGATGCTGTTATCATAATCATCCTCGGTCTGATAATTTTGGCAGGGGCCTTTGCAATTCCCTAACTGGTATTCCAGGCATACCTTAAACTTTCCTTTATCAATATTCTCGCGCGTTAGTGCCAGATTGCAGGTACGAAGCGGATAAGTTTCACGAATCAAATCAAGTATAGTGTGCATCATGCTTACCGAGGCATAGGGGCCAAGATATTTTGAGCCGTCGCGCACAATACGGCGGGTCCAGAAGATGCGCGGAAAGTTCTCGTTCTTGATGATGATCCAAGGGTAGGTCTTATCATCCTTCAGCATCACGTTGTAACGTGGCTGATGCTTTTTGATCATGCTGTTTTCCAGCAGCCAGGCATCTACCTCGGTATCAACAATGGTAAAGGTGATGTTACGGATTTTTGATACCAACACGCGCGTTTTGGCATTCACGTTCAAATCCTTGTTAAAGTAAGATGTAACGCGGTTACGCAAATCTTTAGCCTTACCGATGTAGATCAGTTCGTTCTCGCTGTCCCAAAACTGGTATACACCCGGCCGGTGTGGTATGTTTTTTAGTGCCGCCCTGTAATCAAATCGCTCCATTAGCCCCCTAACCCCCTAAACGGGGGAAATCAGATAAATATATTGTTAACGCAAAAAAGCTTTATTTGATGCAAAAATATAAAATTCGGAGCCTAAAATTCCAGCCGGTCTTCTACCCCGGTACTATCGGGTTGCTGCTGCTGGTGGTATGATTTACAATCCAGCGTTATGCTCACTCCCGATTTTGGCGGATCAAAGTCGACATTCTTTTTAATACCTAACGCCTGGTTGGCATATACCTTTTGCATGTACAGCGCGAATATCGGTAGCGCGGTATTCGCGCCCTCGCCCAGGTTGGTAGAGCGGAAGTGGATGTCTCGATCCTCACAACCCGTCCAAACGCCGGTAACCAGCTGCGGTGTAATGCCGATGAACCAGCCATCTGAGTTTGATTGCGTAGTACCGGTTTTGCCACCTATTGGGTTAGTCAGTTTATATTTTGAGCGTAAGCGCCAGCCGGTACCTTCGTCAACTACGCCTTTCAGCATATAGGTCATTACGTAAGCGGTTTGCTCGTTAAGTGCCTGCCTAACGGTGGCGTGGTGGTCATATAATACGTTGCCGTTTTTATCTTCTATACGCAGCAGGAAGGTCGGCTCTGTCCACACGCCATGGTTGGCAAAGGCAGAGTAAGCCCCCGTCATATCAAATACCGAGGCATTAAATGTTCCGAGGCAGATAGATGGGTAAGGCCCGATATCCGGACTATTCACCCCCATTTTCTTGATCAGGTCAACCACCGGTTGCGGTTTAACCTCATTCATTACATAAGCGGTAATGTAGTTTTGCGAGTTGGCCAAAGCCTTGCGCAAAGTAAGTACGCCTGGTATAGTGCCTGTTGAGCGCGGTGTCCATGGTTCGCCGTAACCGGTTATGGTCACCGGCACGTTGGCCACTTCCATACAAGGCGAAAAGCCTGCATCCACAGCCACGGCATAAGTAAACGGTTTGGCGGTTGAGCCTACCTGGCGTGTACCCATGCGCACCTGGTCATACTTAAAATGTTCAAAGTTGGTGCCGCCTACCCAGGCCTTAATGTAACCTGTGGTAGGATCCATGCTCATCATGGCATTACGTAGCATCATCTTATGATAAACAATGGAGTCTATCGGCTTCATCGTTGTATCAATATCACCTTTCCAGGTAAATAAGGTCATCTTAGCCGGAGTATTAAAATCTTCCTTGATCTCCTCATCCGATTTCCCGGCCAGCTTCAGCGCCTTGTAACGGTCGCTGCGCTGCATACCCTGCTTAAGCAGTAGCTGAAAATTGTTTATACCTTTCCACAGGCTACGCCCCTTCCAATGATTATTGAATTGAGCCTGCAGGTTGCGCATGTATTCCTTTTGCGCCTCTTCGGCGTAGCGCTGCATGGTAGCATCAATGGTTGTATAAATTTTTAAACCATCACGATCCAGGTCATAAGGTATATCGCCCTCTTTAAATATTGATTTATCAACCAATATTCTTTGTACTTCTCTTTTCAGGATAGCCCTGAAATACGGTGCCGAGCCCTCGTTATGATTAATGGGGTGGAAGCTCAGGCCAAGTGGTTTTTGTTTAAATTCCTCAACCTGTCCATCGCTCAGGTAACCAACTTCGCCCATGCGGCGCAACACCAGGTTACGGCGTTTAATGGCGTTATCGGGGTGGTTAATTGGCGAATATATACCCGGGCCGTTTACCATACCTACCAGCAAAGCGGCCTGATCGGGCGTTAGCTTATCAGGTGTAGTATTAAAATAAGTTAAAGCGGCTGATTTGATGCCGAATACATTGTAAGCGCCAAAGTCAACCGTGTTAAGGTACATGGTGATAACCTCTTCCTTGGTATAATGGCGCTCTATTTTAACGGCGGTTATCCACTCCTGTAATTTTTGGATGATACGCTTGAATGGATTGTGCGCGCGCTCTGAGAAAAGGTTAAGTGCCAACTGCTGGGTAATGGTACTGCCGCCTTGTTTTTTGCCTATCAGGTTATAAAAAATAATAGAGAACGTACGATTAAAGTCGATACCCGAGTGGTCGTAAAAACGGGCATCTTCCGTAGCCACCAGCGCGTTTATCACGTAGGGAGAAATCTCTTTATAAGTAACATTGGTACGGTTCTGAACAAAATAGGTACCCAGTATCTGCTTGTCTGATGATATGACCTGCGATGCCAGGTTGCTTTTAGGATTCTCCAGGTCGCGGAAGGATGGTAGTTGCCCGAATATGCCGAATGCTGTAAGCAGCAACATAATAACTACGAACGAGAAACAAGCAATTACGAAGCGCCATATATACCAGTTATACCTGCGGGTATCCTGTGGTGAAAGTTTTACGATCATTTTTTTATCTAAAAATTATCCTGGTAATATTCCTTATACGTATCCAGTAGTTTTCCGTCGGCTAATTTATCCAGATTTTGCTGTGTGATGATAAAGAAAGTGTATTTATCTTTTGGCACCTTCATTATCTCCGGCATCAAAGGTATAATGTTGCGCGCATATTCCTTAGCCTCGCCTACGGTATAAAACCGGCCGACATAAATAAGCTGGTTATCTCCGGATTGTTTTAGCTGATGCCGTATGCGCACACCCTGATACCGGGTACGGTTAAACTGCCCTACACCAAAACGTGATGAAGCCAGATTAGTTGTACGCGAACTTACGCTTATCACAAAATAGTAGTTGGTGCTGTCGCTCTCGTTAAACGGATAAACCTTTTTCGGCTTTGCCGGGGCGCTTACGCTATCTGTTTTCGGTTGGACGATATCCGCTTGTTTAGCTATTACCGGTTCAGGTTTCTTTACTACGGGGCTGTCGGCTGGTTTGGCTACTACAACAGGCTTTTCCACTTTGGGTTTTTCTACACGCTTATCTGCCACAGTGGCAAACTCGGTAACCAGTGGCCCCACTTCTTCCGGGGCGAAAGGTATATAATCAGGGTCGCTGTCTAATATGGCAAACCTGCGTGCGGCCATTTCATTGCTGTTGGCGTTGATAAACGCCAGGTGCTGATTAATCAGCGGTGTTATCAGCCCATCGGCAGGGTAGGCATTCATAATATTCTGCAAGTCGGCTTTAAACGGATCAACTTTTACCTGCCTGCCGCGGGCCAGCGCACGCAGGTATTGCAGCTGTGCCGATAGCTTATTGTTAGGGTATTGCTGCATCAGCGCATCTACCTGTTGCATAACTTCGGGATATTTGCGTTGCGCATATAGTTCGTAAACCTCATTATACAAGGCGTTAAAGCTGGCATCGGCATCGTTAATGCGTTTGGCATAATCCGGGTCCAGGATCACCCTGGCGTATGGCGAGTCAGCAAATTCCTTCAATAGCCGGCTCTTATATTCATCGGCACGGGCCAGTTGGTTGGTGCCGGTATACAATCGGTACAGGCTGTAATAAATGGCAGCGCGGTTCGGGTTGTCCGGAAAACGTTTCAATATCAGTTCATAGGCAGCGATAGCTTCTTTCGGATCGTCAATAACATCCCGGTAAAAGTTGGCTATTTCCAACAAGGCATTATAAATCCGGATGTTTGATTGGTTAACCATTGCCGCATTTACCGGGATAGTTTGCAGCAATTGCTGGCGGTAATCGGCAGTGGCGGTATTATTTTGCGTTTGCTGCAACTGGTTTTGTACCGCGTTCGGGTTGGTGGTTTGCGAATTGTTTACCGTCAGGTTCGCCGTGCTGCGCTGACTGCGGCGCCAGTTATCCTCCAGCTTACGGTTGCCCCAGCGTTGTTTAAAGGTGGCGAAGCCCGAGCCCACGGCCGCATTATTATAAAAATAGAAGTTACCGCCGGTTGGCGTGCTCGCTCTCGGGTTTTGCGTATTGCTTATCTCCAGCGGAACAGCGGTTGGCGCCGTGGCCGATTTTGGATCGGATGATGTAACCTGGGTGCTTAGCTGCTGTAGCAGCAGGTAGCGGTTCACCATACTATCAACCATATTGGTGCGTGCCGGCTCAGGCAGGCGGGCCAGCATTTGCAGGGTGTCCTCATGGGCAACAATGCTCAGGTTGGCGGTAAGCTGCTGCAGGTTATCTGTTTTTTTACGGATGGCCAGGTAACCCGGATAAGTTGGTGAAAGATTGGCCAGGGTACTGTCGTAATAATTCTTGGCATCCGGATAGTTGGCCTTATCCTTAAAATAAATATCGGCCAGGCGCAGGTAGGCTAAGCCCTTTTGCTGTTGGTTTTGGCCACTGGCGGCTATTGCCAGCCGGTAGTTTTCTACGGCTTTATCAATGTTATGCTCGGTATAGTAAATCTGGGCGATATGGTAATAAATCTGGTCGGTAAATTCCCTGTTATTGCTGTTGCGCAGCAAGCTCCGCAAGCGGTCAACCCGGCTGATCTTCACGCCATCGCGCGTATCTTCAATACGAATGCGGTTCAAATCGGCATTAAAGGCCATTTCAAAAGGGGCGTTGCTGTGCACTATGCGGGTGTAAGTGTTTACGGCATCGGCAGGTTTATTATTCAACTCCTGCAACTGCGCCAAAACAAAACGCCAGCGTGCCCGGTATTGTGAATTGTTGGCAAACTCAACAGCTTGTATCGCCATCGCCTCCGCATTGGTATAATCGCGGGTATCTATATAGTATTGCAGTGCCGTAGCATACACATCAGCCGTTACATCCTTTTTAGGATTGATACTGCGCAAAGCGGTATCAATTTCGGGTTTAGCCTCTTCTTGTTGGTTCAGCATCATCATGCTGCGGGCTTTCCATACACGGGCTTCCTGCAAAAGTTCCGGCTTTTCGCGATACGATCGTAATACATAATCGAAATATTCCTGGGCGTTAAAATATTGTTTGCCCAGGTAGTTGGCTTTGCCCAGCAGCAGGTAGGCATCGCCAACATAGTTGCTTTGCTCCTTGAAATTAATAATGTAGTTGCCTTTTTCAATTACGGCGGCAAGCTCCTTGTCACCTTCAATTGCATCGGCCGTATCGGGATAAACGCGCAGCAGTTCGCTATAATCATCAATAAACGCGGCGGCATAGGCTTCCTGTTTTTGGTTCAGTAGCTCACGGGCGTTAAATAGGATATTATAATGCGCCGTAAGGTTTTGCAGGCGGCGGTTAAGCGGGGTTTTCTTCTCGAGTGTACAGGCCGCGGCCAGCAATACCGCAAAAAGTATCAGGATGGTATGTTTTATTGATGCCGGTTTATGCACAGGAGAATAGATATACGAATGCTTTGCTAAAATAAATAAATACTATACACCAATATTAAATAAATTTGCACCATGGCTCAAAACGAACCCAATCAGCCCGATCAGGCAGGCAAAGGCATGAGCAACTATGCCAAATACACGGGCATTGCCGTGCAAATGATCGTCATCATCGGCGGTATGGCCTACGCCGGTTATAAAATTGATGAAGTAAATAAACACAATGTGCAGTGGGTTACCGCTGCAATGGCTCTGGCCGGCGTATTCATTTCGTTGTACCTTGTAATCAGGGCTGTAAAAAACTGATATGCTGCGCACTTTAACCTCATTCATCATATTTAGCATTTGCCTGGCGCTGCCGCCCGCTGTATTGGTGTATACGGGTAATACCAAATGGGTGTTGCCGCAATTTTGGGGCATTTTTGTGTTGATAACCGCTTTAACAATGATGCTTATTGTGGCGGTATCGCTGATACAAAAGCGGCATCCGGAGATGTATGCGCAAACTTTCCTGATCATGACGGTTGCCAAAATGGTTTTGAGCATGGCGCTGGCTCTTTTTTTTACCATTAAATTCAAGGTTGACAGCGTAGTTTTTGTGCTCAATTTCTTTTATGTATATTTCTTAAATACCATCTTTGAAGTTTTGGTTTTGTTACGTAACTTGCGCAACCAAATTGAAAAGTGAAAAACACTCATTTAATGAATTTTAGCCACATTTTGAACTCAAAAAAAACCGCTCTGAGCTTGATTTTAGGCGTTTTTTTGACTTTTTGCGCTTGTAAAACTTTTGCGATACAACACGAGGAACACGCAAACGAGGTAAAGAACGCAGAAACCGAAGCTTTTAATCCAACCACGGCCATCCTCGAACATATTGGCGATTCGCACTACTGGCATGTGGTAGGTGAAACCTCAATTCCGCTGCCGGTTATTTTATATACCGACAAAGGTGTGGAGTTCTTTTCATCGGCTGCTTTTCATCATGGTACCGAGGCTCATCAAGGTAAATTTTATACTTACAAATTAGTAGAGGATAAAATTAAGGCTGTTGATGCTAACGGTGAGGTTGACAAGGAGGCTTCATCTCATGTTTACGATTTTTCAATCACCAAAAACGTGCTGGCTATGTGGATAGCGGGATTGCTTATCCTGATCATCTTCATGTCGGTAGCCTCATCATATAAAAAACGCGAAGGCAAAGCGCCAAAAGGTTTGCAGTCATTGGTTGAGCCGATCATCATGTTTGTGCGTGACGAGATTGCCAGACCAAACATCGGTCGCGGTTACCAGCGCTACATGCCTATATTGTTAACCATATTCTTTTTTATATGGATGAACAACCTGTTAGGCCTGGTGCCTTTGTTCCCGGGTGGTGCTAACGTTACCGGTAATATCATGTTCACCTTTGTAATGTCGGCCATTGTAATGCTGGTGGTTAACTTCAGCGCTAACAAATATTACTGGAAACACATCTTTTTACCTGATGTACCTGTTTGGCTGTACCCGATCATGATCCCGGTTGAATTGATCGGTGTTATTTCAAGGCCTTTCGCATTGATGATTCGTTTGTATGCTAACATTTCAGCAGGCCACATCATTGTATTGAGTTTAATATCGTTGATATTTATCTTCAAATCAATCGCGGTTGCGCCTATTTCAATTTTGTTCGTATTGTTTATGGATGTTTTGGAGTTGCTGGTTGCCTTTCTGCAAGCGTTTATATTCACTATGCTTACCGCGCTGTTTATCGGTACCGCGGTTGAGGATCATCATTAATTAATATCTGCAAACAATTATATAATTATATTTAACTTTTAAAATTTAAAAACATGACTGGAAGTATTGCTGCATTAGGTGCAGGTTTAGCGGTTATCGGTGCCGGTTTAGGTATCGGTCAGGTTGGTGGTAAAGCGATGGAAGGTATCGCTCGTCAGCCAGAAGCTGCTTCAAAAATCCAAACTGCCATGATCATTGCTGCAGCTCTTATCGAGGGTGTTGCTCTGTTCGGTGTGGTAGTTGCCCTGTTAGGTAAATAATTTACCGCAAAAAGAAACAGTAAAGCCCGGAGCGATTGGCAACGGGCTTTATTTAAAAGTTAAAACGTACTCAAAATCTCTCTTTTAGATATATAATGGAACAATTATTCGAAGGTTTGTTAAATGACCATTTAGGATTTGTGGTTTGGGCAGCGGTTGCCTTTATCCTGTTATTGATATTACTGGGTAAGTTTGCCTGGAAACCAATAATGCAGGCCATTACCGACCGTGAGCGTTCAATTGAAGACGCCCTGCTTAAAGCCGAGGCCGCTAAAGAAGAAATGGCCCGTTTAACCGACGAGAACGAAGCCCTGCTTAAAAAAGCACGTGCCGAGCGCGACCTGATTCTGCACGAAGCCCGCAAGGTAAAAGAGCAGATGATCCATGATGCTCGTGACCTGGCTCAAAAAGAAGGCGCACGTATGCTGGAGATCGCTAAAATTGAGATCAACAACCAAAAGGCTATCGCCCTGGCTGATGTTAAAAACCAGGTAGCCGCGTTATCGCTTGAAATCGCTGAAAAAGTATTGCGCAAGCAGTTTGAAGACCAGGCAAAACAGGACGCATTGGTTGCCGATTTATTGAAAGAAGTTAAGTTAAAATAGATATAAGACGTTAGATAGGAGATGTGAGAGAAAAGTTATTTCTCAAATCTTTTATCTAAGATCTCATTACTAAAATATATGTCAGAACTAACAGTAGCATCCAGGTACGCCAAATCACTTATTGACCTTGCGGAAGAGCAAAACGCGGTTGATGCAGTGAAAACGGATATGGATTTCTTCCTGCAAACATTAAAGCAAAATGCTGAGCTGAGCGCCGTAGTAGCTAACCCTATTATTTCGCACAGTAAAAAGACCGGTATTTTAAGCGCTCTTTTTGGCGGCAAGGTAAACGCGCTTACCATCGCCTTCTTTAACATTATGGTTAACAAGGGCCGCGGCGAAGTGTTAAGGGCTACTGCCAACGAATACATTAACCAATACAACGTTAAGCGTAACATTCTTAAAGCCCGCGTAACATCGGCTACCCCGCTATCAGCTGCCAACAGGCAGGCGCTAACCCAGGAGGTTGAGCAGGCCACCGGCAGCAAGGTTATATTGGTTGAAAAGGTTGACCCTGAATTGATTGGCGGTTTTGTGCTTGCCGTTGGCGACAGGCAGGTTGACACCAGCATTGCTGCCGACCTGAAACGCCTGAAAAAAGATTTTGCTCAAAAGACAGTTTAATATTTACTCAAAAACACCAATAAAAAAAATAAAATGGTAGAGGTAAGACCAGACGAAGTATCAGCCATCCTGCGTCAGCAACTGGCAGGCTTCAAGTCAGAATCCGAACTGGAAGAAGTAGGTACCGTATTGCAAATAGGCGACGGTATTGCCCGTGTTTACGGATTAACAAAAGTACAATCAGGTGAGCTGGTTGAGTTTGACAATGGCCTGCAAGGCATTGTACTTAACCTTGAAGAAGATAACGTGGGTGTGGTATTGTTAGGTTCGTACGAAGGTATCAAAGAAGGTGATACCGTTAAACGTACCAGCAAAATTGCCTCGCTTAAAGTAGGCGAAGGTATGCTTGGCCGTGTGGTTGATACCTTGGGTAACCCTATTGACGGTAAAGGCCCTATCACTGGTAAAACTTATGATATGCCTTTGGAGCGTAAAGCGCCGGGTGTTATCTATCGCCAGCCGGTTACTGAGCCGTTGCAAACCGGTATCAAAGCTATCGACGCGATGATCCCTATTGGCCGTGGCCAGCGTGAGTTGGTTATTGGTGACCGCCAAACCGGTAAAACTGCCGTTTGTATCGATACCATCATCAACCAAAAAGAATTTTATGATGCCGGCCAGCCGGTTATCTGTATATATGTTGCTTGTGGCCAAAAAGCTTCAACCGTAGCAAACATTGTACGTACTTTAGAGGAGAACGGCGCTATGGCTTACTCAATTGTAGTAGCCGCCAACGCTTCTGACTCTGCTCCGATGCAGTTCTTCGCGCCATTCGCGGGTGCCGCTATTGGTGAGTACTTCCGTGATACCGGTCGCCCGGCACTGATCATCTATGATGACTTGTCGAAACAAGCGGTAGCTTACCGTGAGGTATCGTTATTACTTCGTCGTCCACCGGGCCGTGAGGCTTACCCTGGTGACGTGTTTTACCTGCACAGCCGTTTACTGGAGCGTGCCGCTAAGATCAACTCGAATGATTCTATCGCTAAAGCGATGAATGACCTGCCTGAATCATTGAAAGATGTGGTTAAAGGTGGTGGTTCACTAACCGCTTTGCCGATCATCGAAACACAAGCGGGTGACGTATCTGCATACATCCCAACCAACGTAATTTCAATCACTGACGGTCAGATATTCCTGGAATCAAACCTGTTTAACGCGGGTGTTCGTCCGGCTATTAACGTAGGTATCTCGGTATCTCGTGTGGGTGGTAACGCGCAAATTAAATCAATGAAAAAAGTTGCCGGTACCTTGAAGCTTGACCAGGCACAGTATCGTGAGCTTGAGGCATTCTCAAAATTCGGATCTGATCTTGACGCTTCAACCAAAAGCGTATTGGACAAAGGCGCACGTAATGTTGAGATCTTAAAGCAAGGCCAGTACTCACCGGTATCAGTTGAAAAACAAGTTGCTATCATCTACATCGGTACTAAAAACCTTATGCGTAGCGTACCTGTAAACAAAATCAAGGAGTTTGAGGCTGAGTACTTAAGCCAGCTTGAACTGCGTCACCCTGAAGTGCTTTCGGCACTTAAGGCAGGTAAGTTTGATGATAAACTAACCGGTGTACTTGAAACTGTTGCTAAAGAGCTGACAGGTAAATATTAATTTTTGGACATGAGATAATAGATTTGAGATGTGAGGCAAACTTGCATCTCAAATCTTAAAAAGATACTTAAAGAAATGGGCAGGGTAATGAGGAATGAGTTGATCTCACATCTCACATCCCCAATCTCACATCTCACAAAGAATGGCTAATTTAAAAGAAGTAAGAAACAGGATATCATCGGTAAGCTCAACGCAGCAGATTACCAAGGCCATGAAAATGGTTTCGGCTGCCAAGTTAAAGCGTGCTACCAATGGTATTGTACAGTTACGTCCGTATGCAACTAAGCTAAAGGATCTTTTGGCAAACCTGTCCGCCAGCCTTGAAGATGGTGCATCACCATACCTGCAGGAGCGTGAGCCGGTGCGTGTACTGGTGGTTGTGGTATCGTCAAACCGTGGTTTAGCCGGTGCATTTAACGCTAATGCCATTAAAGCCGCTAACAACCTTATTGCCGAAAAATATAGCGAGCAATTAAGAAACGGTAACGTTTCTATCGTAGCTATCGGTAAAAAAGGCCACGACTTTTTTATTCGCCGTAAATACAACGTTATCGGCAACAATAACGAGCTTTATCAAAACCTTAATTTCGCTAACACATCGGTAATTACCGAGGCTATTATGCAAGGATTTGTTAACGGCGATTATGACCGTGTTGAGGTAGTGTACAACCACTTCCGTAACGCGGCTGTACAGTATTTAATAACCGAGCAGTTGTTGCCGGTGCCTAAAGTTGAAACTAACGATAACAACAATAGCGCATCGCAAACAGATTATATACTTGAGCCATCAAAAGAAGAGATAGTAGCAGAGCTGATACCAAAAAACATCAAACTGCAACTTTACCGTGCTGTACTTGATTCACACGCCTCTGAACATGGTGCACGTATGACGGCCATGGACAAGGCTACCGATAACGCCGGCGAACTACTGCGCAACCTGAAACTATCATACAATCAGGCACGCCAGGCGGCCATTACTACCGAGCTTACCGAGATTGTGAGCGGTGCGGCAGCATTATCAAACGGATAATAACTTTTTATTTATAATGATACGAAATGGCTACCCTTTGGGTGGCCATTTTTATTTCATGATGTTTGCCGGTAAAAATTAAGTCCTGATAATCTGTAACATCCGGGTTACCAATTGCGGATACAGGTTACCTTTTCCACCTATCCGGTATTAACATAAAAAACCTATAACATTATGAAAATCAAAGTTTTATTTGCACTGCTGTGCGCAGCGGTGATGCTATACTCATGCAGTAACAATGGTGATTACAGGGCCTTGGATAACACCAGCAGCGACACGGCGTTGGTGGCGGCGGATAGCGTTTCTACAATAGATCAAAAGCTGATAAAAACGGCTGACTTGAACTTCAAGGTGAAAAATGTACGTAAGGTAGGAGAAGAGGTTACAGGGCTTACGCAACATTATAGAGGTATGGTGATGAACCATCATTTACGGTCGGAGGTGGAACGGCTGAAGGAAGTGGAGCTGGACGATGACTCGGTAATGCGGGTATCGGTATTTGACACTCATGCCGATATGACGGTTAAGGTACCTGCCGAACACCTGACGGCCTTTGTAACTGCCGTGAACAGGCTGGGCGTATACACCACGGTTAGCGATATGGATATTGAGGATAATACGCTTACTTATCTTGAATCGCAATTGCGAATGGATAGCCGCAAGGAACTGGTTAAACAGCATAAGCAGGGCACTATAAAATTGAAGAACCCGCAGGATGTATTGATTTTTAAAGACGCCCTGGTTGACGAGCAAATTAATACTAAACGTATTGACGCCGCTGTTAAATACAGCACCGTAAGTCTTAGCTTTTTTGAGAACAATACCATACTGAAAGAACGCATACCCAACACTAACCCCGCCGTTTATAATACAGGTTTCGGTTTGCGGCTCAAACAAGCTATTGTTAACGGTATGCACATTTTTGCAGAGGTATTCATCGCCCTCGCCAACTTATGGGTATTTGTAATTATGGCTGTGGCTATGTGGATGATATACAGGTATTACAAGCGTAAGCACCCGGTTTTATTTGCTGATAAAGGCACGGCGAAACCTGTAGTGTAAATAATAGTTAATACAATTTTTAGTTGTACGAAAAAGCGCCTCAATTTGGGCGCTTTTTGCATGGAGTGAGCGCTAAATGCCTTATTTTTAAGCCATCCTATATTTTAAGCTTTATGCCCGAGAGTGCCTTGCGCAAAAATTATTTTAGCAGCAAAAATTTATTATGGATAATTATTGCGCTGGGTATAGCCCTGCGCGTTTATCACCTGGTTGATAACCGGTCGCTGTGGGAGGATGAGGTGTACCTCTCAACCGGTTTTGCAGAGTACAATCTGGGTGATGTGCTAACCAAGCCGTTACCTTTTCAGCAAAAGGCGCCATTGGGTTATCTGCTGGTGGTAAAAAGTATTACGTTGGTATTGGGTACACATGAGCTGCCGCTGCGCTTGTTCCCTTTTATTTGCGGTGTACTCTCGCTATTGGTATTTGTGCCGGTGATAACAAAATTGCTGAAAGCGGCGGGTGCGGTAGTGGCGATGGCCTTATTGGCTTTCGGGCCGATTACGCTGTACCACTCGGTAGAAGCGAAGCAATATTCAGTTGAACTCTTCTCGGTAATTTTGCTGCTGTACCTGTACATTAAATATAACGGGAAGCTAACACTTAAAGAGCGACTGATTTGGGGAGTATGGGGAGCCGTCGTTGTGTGGTTCTCATTCGCGTCGATATTTGTAATGGCTGCTATGGCGGGCGCTATCGGCTTAACTTATCTGCTAAAAAAACAATATAACCAACTGATAGGGGTGTTGCCGGTGTTTGCCTTGTGGTTTGGCAGCTTTATTATAAACTACGTACTTTTTACGCATAAGGATAGCGATACGGGCTGGCTGGTTTACTTTTTCGTTTATCACGATTCTTTTATGCCGATCTCCGGCCATGCCTTACCGTGGGTGGTTAAGCGCATGGTATCATTCCTCAATTACCCGATGGGTTTGAGCTGGATGAATGTGTATAACGCCGGGGTGCTGCAACAAGCCCTGCTCCGCATGATATTTGTACCGCTACTTCTTGTAGCTTTGGGTATATGGCAGCTTTATCGCGGCAAAAAACAGTTACTGCTCATCGTTGCCTTTTCTTTTTTCATCGTATTTGCCGCATCAGCATTAAAACTTTACCCGTTTCACGAGCGGCTAACCTTATTTCTGGCTCCGCTTTTTATGCTGCTGCTGGCCTCGGGTGTTGATTTTTTCAGTCAGCGGCCCTACCGTTCGCGGGTTGCTTTGGCGGTGCTCGGGCTTATGCTGGTGTTTGGTCCGGTTAAAAATACCATCGCGCAAACAGCGCATACCTACCTTTTCGGAGATTATAAAAAGTCATTTCAGCGCGAAGCGCTTACTTATCTTAATGATCATTATCAACCAGGCGACGAAGTGTACATTTATTGGAATAACCTGCCGGGATATATTTTTTATAGGCAGGTATACCCGTTAAAGTTTAAAGCAATTGAAGGGGTGGATTACCGGCACCGGGTATCAAACTTTCATGATTACTTCGCGCTGGTGGATCGCGATCTGTCGCCGTTCAAAGGAAAAAAGCGTGTGTGGATCATACAACATAACCACATGGATATTCCGATAGGTGATTTTATTGGCGACCCGGCCTGGTATTATAAGGAAAATAACGGGCCACAGTTGTTTCATCAGCACCTGGAGCGTATGGCGAAACCGGTTATGAGCTATCATCCGGATGACGCGAAAGCATCAACCGATGTTGATGTTACGCTATACGATTTTTCGGTCCGTTAAAAATGTTTAACCCGGTGTGGGTATTGTAGGATAAATTTTTATTTTTGTGCCGGATAAAAAAATATTTCTGTTATGAATTCAATGGAAAATGCAAATGCCGAAGGGCACTACAAATTACTGATCGTTGCTATCGTGATCGGTCTGTTCGGCTGTTTCTTCCGTTTCGCAGGTGACGCGGCTATATACTCATGGGTATCAAACATTGCCATTGTTATCGGCACTATCATCGCTTTAAAAGCTGTTTTCGCTATACTGGGTAAGCAGTAAACCATACCATTTAAGATATTTGAAAGCGCCGTGCATTTGCATAGGCGCTTTTTTTATTCCTGTTGGTTATAAGCAGCGGCAAACACTTTTTTGCTTTTATGTTGTTCAATAAAGCATGAAGGTGTTACTTGCCGGTGCTAACGGATATATAGGAACGAGGCTGATCCCGGTGCTGCTGGAGAAGGGGCACAACGTGGTATGCCTGGTGCGCGATAAGCGGCGCTTTCATGAGCAAAGCGATTTTAGCGACCGCGTGTCGCTCATTAAAGGCGATTTGCTGCGCGAAAAAGACATTGAGGATTTCCCGAAGGATATCGACGCGGCTTATTACCTGGTACATTCCATGTCGCAGGCACCGGATTTTGCTGAGCTCGAGGCCTTATCTGCCCACAACTTCATCCAAAAGCTCGATAAAACAAACTGCAAACAGGTTATATTTTTAAGCGGGATTGTTAACGACAGTAACTTATCCAAACACCTGCTATCGCGCAAGCATGTTGAGGATGTGTTGCGCGAGGGCAAAGCGCCGGTAACGGTATTACGGGCATCCATCATTATTGGCTCCGGTAGTTCATCGTTCGAAATTATCCGCGACCTGACAGAGAAACTCCCGCTGATGACCGTACCCAAATGGGTTAAAACACGCTGCCAGCCTATTGGTATACGAGATGTATTGGGTTACCTGGAAGGCGTTGCCTTGAACGAGCAGGCAATGGGCAAAACCTTTGATATTGGCGGGCCCGATGTGCTTAGCTTTAAGGAGATGATGCTGAGGTATGCTAAAGTGAGAGGCTTAAAGCGCCACATTGTAACTATTCCATTTTTATCGCCTAAGTTATCATCATACTGGTTGTATTTTGTAACCTCTGTAAATTACTCGCTGGCCAATAGTTTGGTAGAGAGCATGAAGAACGAAACCATTATGCGCGATCATGCTATTGATGATGCTGTACCCCGCAATTGCCTTACCTATGAGGAAAGCCTCGAGCTGGCTTTTGAGAAAATCGAGCAAAACTCTATCGTATCAAGCTGGAAGGATGCGCTGAACGGCGGCTATCTGAAATCTGAGTTTATGGACCAGATCAAGGTTCCGCAAAACGGCACATTGGAATATAAGGTTAAGCTGCCTTTTGAGGTGGATAGCGAGAAAGTGGAGAAGAACATCTGGGCTATTGGCGGCGACCGGGGCTGGTATTACTGGGACTGGATTTGGAGCATACGCGGATTTTTGGATAAGCTGTTTGGCGGGGTGGGTTCGCGCCGGGGGCGCACCAGCGGCAACAACATTGAACCGGGCGATGTGATTGATTTTTGGCGTGTACTGCTGGCCGATAAACTGAATAAACGCCTTTTATTATATGCCGAAATGAAATTGCCCGGAGAGGCCTGGCTGGAGTTTAAGATTATTGAAAGAAAGGGCAAAAAGTTTTTGAGCCAGATAGCCACCTTCAGGCCTAACGGTTTATGGGGCAGGGCTTACTGGTATATGATGTGGCCTTTTCACCTTTTTATATTTAATGGCATGGCAAAACAAATTGTGCAGTTTGAAGATACACGCAACACCAACCCCGGCAAATAATTATACATGACCAATAAGAAGATATTAATAACCGGCGGCTCCGGCGGGCTGGGCAAGCAACTTACCGACCTGCTTTTGAGCAAAGGCTACAACGTTAGCCATTTAAGCAGGGGCGAAGGTAAAGACAACCGTGTGCAAACTTACCGCTGGGATGTAAATAAAGGTGTAATTGACGAAGCCTGCATCGATGGGGTTGATACCATCATCCACCTGGCAGGCGCAGGTATTGCCGATGAACGCTGGACGGAAGAGCGCAAAAAAGTAATTATTGAAAGCCGTACTAAATCCATCGCTTTGGTTTATGATCTGTTAAAACGCAAATCAAACAAGGTTCGGTTCGTAATATCAGCATCGGGCATTGGCTATTACAGCGACCGCGGCGACGAACTTCTCACAGAGGAAAACCCGCCCGCCAATGATTTTTTAGGCCGGTGCTGTGTGCTATGGGAACAAGCGGTTGACGAAGGGGAAAAGCTCGGGCTCAGGGTAGCTAAATTCCGTACCGGGGTGGTGCTGGACAAGCACGCCGGGGCACTACCCAAGCTATCGGCACCTGTAAAGTTGGGCTTTGGCGCGGCCCTGGGCAACGGCAGGCAATGGATGCCCTGGATACACTGGCAGGATGTAGCCGGTATGTACTTGTTCGCTATTGAGCAGGAGTTAAGCGGGGTATACAATATGGCTGCCCCTAACCCGGTTACCAATAAACAGCTTACCCAAGCAGTGGCCAAACAATTAAATAAACCCTTATGGCTGCCTAATGTGCCGGCCTTTGCGCTCAAACTGGCTTTGGGCGAAATGAGTACGCTGGTGTTGGGCAGCACCAAAGCATCGGCTGATAAAATTGAGCAGGCCGGTTTCCATTTTAAGTTTGATAGTATTGATAAAGCATTGACCGATATTTATGGCCGATAAGCAACCTGTTTCTGTATTCTGGTTCCGGCGCGATCTGCGCCTTGATGATAATGCCGGACTGTACCGCGCCCTGAAAAGTGGCAACCCGGTATTGCCCATATTTATATTTGACCCGGAGATACTCGATGATTTGAGAGATAGAAAGGACGCCCGCGTAACCTTCATCTATCAGGTGATTGAAGAATTGAAAGCCGAACTGAAAGAGCATCAATCAGATCTGCTGGTGTTTTATGATACGCCCGAAAAGGCATTTAAGCATCTTATAGAAGAACATAATGTAGCCGCGGTTTACACTAACCACGATTATGAACCTTATGCCACCAAGCGTGATGGGGATATTGCCAATTTGCTCAAAAAGCACGACATAGCACTAAACACCTATAAAGACCAGGTGATTTTTGAGCGCGACGAAGTACTCAAGGATGATGGCAAACCCTACACCGTATTTACGCCGTATAAAAAGCGCTGGCTGCAAACGCTGAAGCCGTTCTATTTAAAACCATATCCCAACAAAAAGTATTTTAAAAACCTGCATACATTTAAAGCCTCGGCGATACCGGCCTTAAAGGAAATGGGTTTTGAGAAAAGTGATCAGCAATTTCCGGATAAAAAGTACAGGGATGTAATGGATGATTACGCCAAAACACGCGATTATCCGGCTATTCCGGGTACATCGCGCATGGGCATTCACCTGCGTTTTGGTACGGTAAGCATACGACAGTTGGCCGCTGATGCCAATGAATGTAAGGAGAAAACCTGGCTGAATGAACTGATCTGGCGCGAGTTTTATATGATGGTGTTACACCATTTTCCGCATACTATGGATCATGCCTTCAGGCCTGAGTACGATCGCATTCAATGGGTAAATAACGAAGAGCACTTTAAAGCCTGGTGCGAGGGCCGTACAGGTTACCCACTCGTTGATGCCGGTATGCGCGAGATGAATGAAACCGGCTACATGCACAACCGCATCCGCATGGTTACGGCCAGTTTTTTAAGTAAGGATTTATTGATTGACTGGCGCCGTGGCGAGCATTATTTTGCCGAAAAGTTGCTGGATTATGAAATGGCCAGCAACGTTGGCGGCTGGCAATGGGCAGCCGGATCGGGTACCGATGCCGCGCCCTATTTTAGGATATTCAATCCTGAATCGCAACAAAAAAGATTTGACCCTAAGCTGGAATACGTTAAAAAGTGGGTGCCCGAGTACGCCGACTTTACCAAATATCCCAAACCCATAGTTGACCACAAGGAAGCCCGCGAAAGGGTATTAAAGGCTTTTAAGGATGCGTTGCGGAAGTGATGGTGTTTATTATATCGAATCAAATAGCTCAGCTATGGTTAATATAGCTGTATTTTCAATTTGCTTAATTGATAGCAGGTCATTATCGCCTGTAACTAAGTAGTCAGCCTGTGCATCAACGGCAAGAGATAAAAGGAAATTGTCTTTTTTGTCACGGCATAAGTCTATCTCGGTACTCACTGTTACAATTTCAGCATATTCTTCTATCACTTCCAATAAGTTTTCGATATCAGGCTTCGAAAAATATCTTCTAAGTTTAGGTCGGCTGGTTACTTCATCAAACTCTGATAAAAGTTCTTCACTGAATATTAAAGTAACCTTATGCTTAAATAAAAGATCATCGAGTTTTGTATAGTTCTTGGTTATCAAAAAGCTAACCCATAGATTGGTGTCAAGAATTAAACGTATACGCTTATTTTTCATGACGCCTTTTTCGCACAATTTCAACTTGTTTGGTTATCTCTTCTAAATCCGGGGTGTCGCTATTGTTGGAGCGCAATTTTTTGAGGATGCGTTGAAATCCATTATCGGCATTCTCTTGAATAGTGATTAAATTCAATTCCGCCAGATCGTGCAGCAATTTCATTGCTTTGGGATTTACTACATTTATCTTTAACGTTGCCATAATCAAATTTACAATAAATAAGCCGGGCATACAATTGTATGCCTAACGCAGGATGTACAAAAATGATCGTTACAAAGAAAAAATCCCGACATTTGTGCCATGCTGCAAATACAGGAAAATACTTCTCTGAAACATCTTAATACGTTCGGAATAGAGGCTTATGCCAGATATTATGTTGAAATTAACCGCGAAGATGAGTTAGCTGAATTATTTGCAGATGCTAAATGGCACAGCATCCCCCGACTGGTATTAGGCGGCGGCAGTAATATGCTTATGGTGTCAAACTTTGATGGTTTGGTTATCCGCATCAACATTCGTGGTATTGAGCATCGCATTAACGACGATGAAGTTATTGTTGAGGCCGGCGGCGGCGAGGTATGGAATGATTTGGTAAACTTTTGTGTTGACCGCGGCTTTGCCGGTATGGAAAACTTGAGCCTTATCCCCGGCTCGGTAGGTGCATCGCCCATACAAAATATCGGCGCCTACGGGGTAGAGATTAAGGATGTATTTGAAAGCTGCCGCGCATTTGAAATAGCTACCGGCCAAATCAAAACCTTTACGCATGCCGACTGTAAATTCGGTTACCGCGAAAGTGTTTTCAAAAGCGAGCTGAAAGGGCAGTACATCATCACATCGGTAAAATATAAACTATCGCTAACGCCGCGGCTCAATTTAAAATATGGCGCTATCGAGCAGGAATTGGCTGCCCGCGGTATAACCAACCCTACTATTAAGGATGTATCTGAAGTGGTAGCGCATATACGCGTTTCTAAACTGCCTGACCCATCAACCATAGGTAACGCCGGGAGTTTTTTTAAAAACCCGGTTATTGATGTGAATAAGTTCCGTTTGTTAATAAAAAATCACCCGGATTTGGTAAACTATCCGGCGGGTGACGGGTTTGTAAAGTTAGCAGCGGGCTGGTTGATTGAGCAGTGCGGTTGGCGCGGAAAAGTAGTTGGAAATACCGGCACCTGGAAAAACCAGGCGCTGGTATTAGTTAATCATGGCGGAGCTACCGGCCAGGAAGTTTACGATCTGTCGTCGGCGATTATAGACAGTGTGTACGCTAAATTTGGCGTTAAGTTGGAGCGCGAAGTAAATATCGTGGGTGATCCGGCCTAATGATCATTTGACTTATACTTATTACATCTCACATGCGGCATCATTAACCGCTCATCGGTGGTTTTAGTTTATATATTCTGTTATAAACTACACTGCATTCTATATATGTGTACACTTAATAGTACTCTTAAACCGGCTAATATTAAGAATTTATTAAAGTTGCATACGTAATTGAACGTTTTAGTTGCACTTTATTTCCTTAAAGCAGCCTTTTGTTATAAGTTTTCCAAAGTGGTATTATAATTGTCCCTACTCAATCACATTAACAACTACTACTATGACTAAGATTGAGTTTAACACCCTGGTACTACGTCAAGCAAGTTCACTGCGTTCATACGCTTTACATTTTACGCACGATGCTGACGATGCCAACGACCTGGTGCAAGACACCATGTTAAAAGCGATAACTTACTACAACAAGTTTAAAGAAGGTACCAATTTAAAAGGGTGGTTATACACAATCATGAAAAACACCTTTATTAATAACTACCGCCGTTTTGTTAAGATGAGCACCTTCGTAACAAAAAGCGACGAGATATCTTCACCAAACCTGGTATTCAGTTCAACAAAAAATGATGGTGAATCAAAATTTGTGATGGACGATATTAAACGCGCCCTTGATAAATTACCGGCAGAGTATTATGTGCCTTTCACCATGTATTTTGAGGGCCATAAGTACCACGAGATTGCCGATCATCTGGATATCCCTATCGGTACGGTTAAAACCCGCATTCACGTAGCCCGCAAGCTGTTAAAGAAAAACCTTAAAGCGTATGATAACGGTATTGCAAAACCGGTTTATGCCGAAGCTGAATAAAAGCACATTTTAAACTCAACATATATAAATAAAAAAACCCGCTATATGGCGGGTTTTTTTATGAGATAAACCCTATTTAGAATAATTCAAAATTAGACTTGATCGAGCAGTTAAAAAGCGCTACTTTCGCGGCATAATTTAAACTAAGTCTAAATAAATGAAATATTTTTATCAGCTTTTACTCATCACAGGTTTGCTGTTTTTAGTTACGGATATTAACGCCCAGTCAAACGGAACTATTAAAGGTACTGTGCTTACTTCTGATGAACAACCCGCCGAAGGCGTTTCCATTAACCTGAAAGGTACGCGTTATGGTGCCTTAACTAACGATAAAGGCGAGTTCAGTATCAAGGCTCCGGCTGCAAGTTATACCCTGGTTGTATCGCAGGTAGGCAGTAATAGCCAGGAACAGCAAGTTACCATTGAGGCTTCAAAAACGCAGAAATTATCGCCTATTACCATCAGCGCCAGCGTATCAGAATTAGAAGCTGTAAATATTACCGCAGGGAAAACCAATCGCCTGGTGGTTAAAAAAAGCCCTTATGTTTCAAAGCTGCCGTTAAATAATCTTGAAAATCCGCAGGTTTATACCAGCATTACCAAGGAGCTGATGGTGCAACAAATTAATACCAACTTTAACGATGCTTTAAAAAATACTTCGGGCCTTGATAAATTATGGTCGTCAACAGGCCGTGCGTCTGACGGTGCAGCATATTACACGCTGCGTGGTTTTGCTACGCAGCCCAGCATCATCAATGGTATAGCGGGCTTAACCAATGGTGATCTTGATCCGTCAAACATCGAGCGTATCGAAGTAATAAAAGGACCCTCAGGTACATTATACGGCGGCGCGTTAACCAACTTTGGTGGTTTAATAAACATTGTAACCAAGCGCCCTATTGATACCTTAGGTGGTTCAGTTGGTTATTCAACCGGTAACTTCGGCCTGAGCCGTATCAATGCGGACATTTACGGACCTGTATCGGCTGACAAGAAATTACTGGCCCGTGTTAATGCAGCCTACCATTATCAAAGCAGTTTTCAGGATGCCGGTTTCCGCAGATCGTTTTTTGCCGCGCCATCATTTGAATATCGCGCCAGCGATAAGTTAACCTTAAACCTCGATGCGGAGTTCTACAACTATGAAGGTACCAACGCCCTTATGGTTTTCCTGAACAGGGGCAGGCAGCTTATTGCCCGTACGCCAGAGCAACTGAATTTTGATTTCAAACGCTCGTACACCGCGAATGATATTACTTACAAAAATCCAACGGTTAACGTTCGTGGTTTGGCAACCTATAAGCTGAGCAATGAGTGGACCTCGCAAACCAGTTTTTCACGCAGCATACGTAAGTCTGACGGCGTTAACCAGTACATTATGTACATCGGTGCGAGCGATACATTACTCAATCGTTACGCCAGCATACTCAATTCAACAAGTACAGCTATCGATGTGCAGCAAAATTTCATCGGCGATTTTAATATTGCCGGTAAACGTAACCGTGTAGTAGTGGGGCTTGATTACCTGAACCAGATAACGGATAATGATAATTCGCCATATATTTTGTTTGATCAGGTAAACTCATCAATTAATGATCCGCGTTATGTTGGCCTTAATAAGCAGGCTTTAATAACCCGTTTAGGTGCAGCTACTACCGGCTTTACAAAAAACCGTACCAATGTAAATGTATACAGCGCTTATCTCTCGGATGTATTTAATGTAACCGATCGTTTGTTAGCTATGGCGAGCGTACGCGTGGATCGTTTTGATAGCCGCGGCACTTATAACAAATTAACAAACGCGGTAACCGGCGAATACAAACAAACTGCCGTATCACCAAAATTTGGTTTGGTTTACCAAGTGGTTAAAGATCAGGTATCGGTATTTGGTAACTACATGAATGCTTTCAGAAACGTAGCGCCGGTAACTCAGCCGCTTGCTGATGTATCAGGCGTGTTTAAGCCTCAACAGGCAAACCAGATAGAGGGTGGTGTTAAACTTGATGCTTTCAGAGGAAAATTAAGCCTGACCGCAAGCTACTATGATATATCGGTAAACAATACTACGCGTACCGAGGCTATTGTTCGCGATGGCCAAACCTACAACATTACTATACAGGATGGTACGCAAAAAAGTAAAGGCTTTGAGCTCGACCTGATTGCCAACCCGGTAAACGGCCTTAACATTGTGGCTGGTTACAGCCACAACAACAGCAAGTTTACCAAGGCTGACCCGACCGTGGTTAACAGAAGGCCGGTAAGCGCAGGCCCTGCTGACCTGGTTAATGCCTGGATCAGCTATACGCAGCCAACCGGCGTATTAAAAGGTTGGGGTGCCGGTTTTGGCGGTAACTATGCCGGTAAAAACATAATTACTAATGATTTGCGTACCGGCGAATTCACGCTGCCATCGTACACCGTGCTTAACGCTACCATTTTTTACAACGCTGCAAAATACCGCATTGGTTTAAAAGTGGATAACCTTACCAATAAAGAATACTTTAAAGGCTGGACTACCGTGGAGCCGCAAATGCCACGCGCTGTAGTAGCCAACATTACCTACAAATTTTAACAGCTGCCACTGCTAAATACCGGGCGGGCGTAGTAATTATACTGCGCCCGCTTTTGTGTTTATGCCTTTTGCTATTCCATCTAACGCTGTTTTGTGACATTTGTCACCACGATTTTGAGGCATATCTCCTTGTTGCGGTCCCCGTTGTTAACGCAACTTTGATCAACAAAAATTATGCAATGAGATTGAAAAATAAAGTAGCCGTGGTTACCGGGGGTAATAGCGGTATTGGTTACGGTATAGCGCAGGCATTTAAACTTGAAGGTGCAAAAGGCGTTATTAACGGGCGAAATGAAGCGACCTTAAATGAGGCGGTATATGCGCTTGGCGGCCATTTTAATGGGATTAAAGGAGATGTTACAAAAATGGATGACCTTGAAGCGCTGTTCAGTCAAACATTTAACCAATTGGGTAAGATAGATGTGCTGGTAGTAAATGCAGGCGGTGTGGTTGACGGTGCGCGCATGGGCGCTATAGCGGATACGGATGAAAGCAGTTACGATAAATTTATGAACCTCAACCTGAAGAGTGTTTACTTTACCGTGCAAAAGGCATTGCCTTACTTGCAGGATGGCGCTTCGATAATACTGATTGGCTCAACCGCGGCGCACCGGGCGTTTCCGGGTATGGCTATTTACAGTGCGGCAAAGGCGGCAGTGATATCTTTGGCGCGTGGCTTGTCATTAGATTTATTGAACAGAAAGATCAGGGTGAACGTACTTTCGCCGGGAACTATTGACACTCCTGTATTTGATAAATTGGTGCCTGAAGGCATGGTTGACGAGGTAAAGCAAGCATGGGTAAAAGATATTCCGCTTGGTCGCATTGGCCGGCCTGCTGATATTGGTAATGCGGCGGTTTTCCTGGCGTCCGATGAGTCGTCCTTTATGCTCGGTACCGAGTTACTCGCCGATGGCGGCGTTACCAACATCAGTTTAATGATGCAGGACAGATAATACTTTAAAAAAAACCGGGTATAAAAATTTATACCCGGTTATAATTGTTCGGTCAGCGTAGCTCCATATTTTCAATGCTCATAAATATGGAATAGTATTTTAAATAGCTTTGTTAAAAGCAACTTAGCTATGTTTGATGTACTTGCCCGTTATCTTACCGAAAAAGAAAACTTCACCCCCGAGGATTTAGCGGCTGTAAAGCAGGTGGCCATACCGCGCAGGTTGCGCAAACGTCAGTATTTATTGCACGAAGGTACGGTAAGCAAGTATAATTGCTTTGTTGTTAGCGGATGTTTGCGGCTGTTCCGGATAGGTGATGACGGATCAGAGCATATTTTACGCTTTGCCGTTGAAAATTGGTGGATAGCTGATTATGAGAGTTATAATTTTGGTGAACCTGCAAAGGGAAATGTTGACGCGCTGGTTGATAGCGAAGTGCTCATGATTAGTAAAGCGGATATGGATGCGCTGTGCCAAAACATACCCGCGTTTAAACGTATGAAAGATTTGCTGGATGCAAGGTGCTTTGATGCCAGCCAGAACCGGATTTTTAGTAGTATCAGTCAGTCCGCGGAAGAAAGGTATTTTGAATTTATCAAAAAACATCCGTTGATACACCGCCGGGTTCCCTTGCATATGATAGCGTCTTACTTAGGCGTATCGCGCGAAACGCTGAGCCGCGTCAGGCATCAAAATGTTAAATTGAATAGTTAAATCTTTAAAACACCCTGCAAAGCAGTCCCTTTAAATATTCACCTTCCGGGAATGAAGAGCGCACCGGGTGATCTTCCGGCTGGCAAAACTGGTGGATGAACTGTACCTGCTTGCCCGCATCAAGGGCGGCCCAGGCCAGCACCTGTTTAAAGGTCTCCATATCCATAGCGCCTGAGCAGGAAAAGGTAGCCAGCAGGCCGCCATCGTTAAGCAGCAGCATAGCAATACGGTTCAGATCTTTGTAAGCGCGTGAAGCCCTGTCTAACGCCGAGCGGGATGGCGCATACTTTGGCGGATCGAGCACAATCACATCGAACTTTTCGCCGTCGTCTTTAAAGCGGCGGAGCTGGCTGTTCACATCGGCCTTAATAGCCTGATGCTTGGCCGCATCAAAATTATTCAGTCGGATATTCTCGTTCAGGGTTTCAACGGCCAATGCCGAGCTATCCACGCTGGTAACAGAAGCAGCTTCACTTTTCAGGCTGTTTAAAGTGAAACCACCGGTGTACGAAAAGCAATCCAGCACCTTTTTGCCTTTAGCGTACGATGCCAGTATGCAGCGGTTATCGCGCTGGTCGCAGTAAAAGCCTGATTTTTGCCCTTCGGCGATGTTGATGCCATAGGTTATACCGTTCTCTTTCACCTCAACCAGTTCGGGTGGCTGGCTACCCCAAAGCAGTTTATTTTCGGTAACTAAACCCTCATGCTGGCGCGATGAAGCGTCGCTTTTATCAAAAATACTTTTTGGGTGGAGTAGCTTTTGCAATTCATCTATAATAACCGGCATATTGTTTTCAATGCCCGATGTAAGTACCTGTACGGCCAGGTGATCGGCATATTTGTCAACAATCAGCCCGGGCAGGTAATCAGCCTCGCTGAATATTAGCCGGCAGGTGTTGTTTTCGCCATCAGCAAGCACATGGCGGCGGGCGTTAACAGCATCGGCAACTTTGGCGCGAAACCAGGCTTCGTCAACCGGCACTTCCTCGTTCCATTCCAGTAGCCGGAGCGCCACGCGCGATTTATCGTTATAAAAACCATAGGCCATAAAGGTACCCTGGGCAGATACCAGCCGTACTACGTCGCCATTGGCGGGTTTGCCTTTAACCCGCTCTATAGCGCCCGAGAACACCCAGGGGTGGCGTTGTAATACCGCTTTTTCTTTGCCCTTTTTTAATATAACGTCAACCATAGGCGCAAAGGTAGCAATTACAATGTGTTATGGTTGCTTAACCTCGGTCTTTATCAGCTTTTGTACCTCGGCGGCAACCACCCTGCCCGATATAATAGCCGGCGGAACGCCTGGTCCGGGTACGGTAAGCTGCCCGGTGTACAGTAAGTTTTTAATATGTTTAGCGCGCATGGCCGGTTTTAAAAAGGCGGTTTGCTTTAAGGTATTTGCCAGGCCGTAAGCGTTGCCTTTATAAGAGTGATAATCGGCCTTAAAGTCATTCATCGCGTAGCTTCGTTTTACCACAATGGCATCCCGGATGCTTTCGCCGGTTATTGCCTCAAAGCGGTTCACCATTAAGTCGAAATATTTTTCGCGCATGGCCTCGCTATCCAATAGGCCCGGCGCCAATGGCATCAGGAAAAACATGTTCTCGCAGCCCTCGGGCGCTACGCTGTTATCCGTTTTTGATGGGCACGAGGCGTAAAACAACGGCTTTGATGGCCATTGCGGCTCGGTATAAATTTCGTGGGCATGCTTATCAAAATCCTCATCAAAAAACAAGTTATGGTGTTTTATATCGCCCACCTTTTTGTTAAGGCCGATGTAAAACAGCAGGCTCGATGGCGACATGGTACGGCTATCCCAGTATTTTTCCGTGTAGTTACGGAACGGTTTGTCTATCAGTTTCTGATCCACATGTTCGTAATCGGCGCCAGCCACAACCACATCTGCCGTAAAATTACCCTTGTCGGTTTCAATGGCGGTAACCTTGCCAACATCTACCCGCAAATGCTTTACTTCAGTATCAAGTTTTATGGTTACGCCTAAATCCTGCGCCAGGTTAACCATCGCTTTAACTATCTCATTCATGCCGCCCATCGGGTACCAGGTGCCTAACGCCAGGTCGGCATAGTTCATCATGCTGTACATGGCGGGCGTGTTTTGCGGCGTAGCGCCTAAAAATAGCACCGGAAACTCGAGTAGTTTAATCAGCTTAGAATTACGAAAGTACTTACGTAAGTGCTTACTCATACTGGTGAGCAATTGAATGCCCAGGCTTTTTTTGATCAGGTTAAGATCAAAGTATTCGGTTATTGAGTGCGAGGGTTTGAACACATACTCGCCCATGCCGACCTTATATTTATATTCGGCCTGCTTTAAAAACTGCCGGAGCTTTTCGCTGCTACCCGGTTCAATCGCCTCGAACATGGCTTCCAGTTCGGCCATATCTGCCGGTACATCTAAAAGGTCATCCTTGCCAAAATAAACGCGATAGCCCGGATCAAGCCGCTTTAGCTGGTAGTAATCAGCTGGCTTTTTGCCAAATTGCGCTAAGAAATCCTCAAAAACATCGGGCATCCAGTACCAGCTCGGGCCCATATCAAAACGGAAGCCCTGCGTTTCCCAAACCTGCGCCCGGCCCCCGGGCTGACTGTTCTTCTCGTATATGGTTACATCATACCCTTGTTTGGCTAAAACGCAGGCGGCGCTTAAGCCTGCGAAACCCGATCCGATAACGGCAATTTTACTTTTAAGCATGTTCACTCTAATAACCCAAAGTAGGCAAATTGTTTGAGCCGTTAACAAACAAAATGAACTGCAATTTGTACATTTACGGTAACCCTCAAATTATGATGCAGCTTTACGACAGTACCTGTTTTGATTGTAGCCGACTGATCACCAATAAATACAGTACCTCTTTCAGCCTGGGTATAAAAGCTTTTTCGCCAAAGTTCAGGGATCCTATATATGCTATTTACGGTTTTGTACGCTATGCTGATGAAATTGTAGATACCTTTCACGATTTTGATAAAGCCAAATTGATAGCCACTTTCAGGGCCGATACCTTCAAAGCTATTGAGGAGCGCATCAGCTTGAATCCTGTTTTACATGCCTTCCAGGTAGTAGTAAATCATTATGGCATCGAAGCCGATCTGATCGACGCATTTTTAACATCTATGGAGATGGATCTGTATGCCAACACTTATGATGAAGATGGTTATAAGGCATACATTTATGGCTCGGCCGAAGTAGTGGGTTTAATGTGCCTGCGCGTTTTTTGCGAAGGTAATGATGCGCAATACCGGGCATTGGTGTCTCATGCGTGCGCGCTGGGTTCGGCTTTCCAAAAAGTAAACTTTTTGCGGGATGTTAAAGCCGATAAAGAAGAGCGCGGCCGTACCTACTTCCCCAATGTAAACTTTGATAAATTTACCGAGTGCGATAAACAGGAAATTGAGCAGGATATACAGCGTGACTTTGATATGGGATACGAGGGTATCAAAATGCTACCTGTTGGCTGCAAGCTGGGTGTTTACATTGCCTATACTTATTACAAGCAATTGTTCAAAAAAATCAGCACAACCCCGGTGGATCATATTCTGCAAAAACGGGTGCGCGTATCAGATACCAGAAAAATAGCGTTATTTGCACAGGCTGTAATGCAGCAAAAACTTAAGGCTATTTGATGAAGGTACTCGTATTAAGTTGTTTACTGTTTTTAAGCATTGGCATTAACCGGGCAAGGGCAAACGAGCACGACCCTGAAGTAATACGCAAGCAACTGTTAACCGCGCTTAAAAGCAGTAAAACTACCGATTCGCTTTACAACGCGCTGGACGCCACTAAGCATAAAAATGCCTTGATAACAGGCTATATGGCCACTTTGCAGGCGCTTAAAGCCATACACGCCTGGAACCCGTTTACTAAACTGAAATACCTCAACGCTTCCGAAAAAACGTATGCTGAAGCGGTAGCCGCTGATCCGCATAATATTGAGATAAGGTTTATGCGTTTTTCGGTAGAGCATAACGTGCCTGGTTTCTTGGGTTATCATAAAAACCTGGAGAACGACCGCAAGACCATTATTGAACAAATTAAAAAGAAAAACTATAAGGAAGAGGATACAGACTTGATACGTACCACTGTAAAATTCCTGATCGAATCAAAAAGGTGTACCGCTACCGAGAATGAGTATTTACACAAGCAATTAGCCGCCTTAAAGTGAAGTACACATACCTCATCATTAATTTTTTGACCATCTTTTTCCCGGTTGTACTGTCGTTTGATAAGCGGGTGCAGTTTGCCAAAAGCTGGCGTTATATTTGGCCGGGGATGGGTATCACGGGTTTGGTATTTTTGTTTTGGGATGTATTGTTTACCGTAAAAGGTGTATGGTGGTTCAGCCAGGAGCGTATCATCGGCATTAAATTTTATGGTTTACCGCTAGAGGAAATACTGTTTTTTTTGACCGTACCTTTTGCCTGCATATTTATCTACGCCTGCCTTAACTACTACGTAAAGTGGTCGCCCAACATCAGGCTCACGCGTATCTTATCAAACCTGCTGCTTATTCTTTCGGCAGTTTTGCTAATCCTGTATCATGACCGTTTGTACACCACGGTTACATTCGGGTTGCTGTTTGTACTGATTGTCTATCTGCAGTTTATGATAAGGGCAGAGTGGCTGTCGAGGTTTTACATGGCCTATATAGTATCGTTATTGCCGTTTTATATTGTGAATGGTTTGCTTACCTCGATACCGGTTGTTTTATATAACGATGCCGAGAATTTAGGCATCAGTGTTGGAACTATTCCGTTTGAGGATCATTTTTACTCGCTGGCCTTGCTAGCGATGAATGTTGGCTTTTTTGAGTATTTCAAGCACCGCAAAGCCAATGGATAACCTTCCGCAATATACTCGCTCGCAATTAGCGCTCCGCAACGGGCAGGATAAGCCGCAGATATGGGTAGCTTACCAGGGCATTATTTACGATGTAACCGAAAGCCGCCTTTGGCGCAACGGCAAACACTACGAACATTGGGCAGGGCAGGATTTGACCGAAGAACTGGCCGATGCCCCGCATACACAAACCGTTTTTGAGAAGTTTGAGCGGGTGGGGAGACTAAGCCCAGCCCCCCTGCCCCCTAAAGGGGGAGCTTAAATTTAAAAACCTATATAAACCGTTTTTCCCCCTTCAGGGGGGCAGGGGGCCTATAACTCAAACTTCGATAGCTTTACAAATTGCTGTACGCGTTCTGCTATTTCTTCCTGTGTAAGATTTTTTATGCGTTCGGGGCCAAATTTCTCTACGCAGAATGATGCCAGGGCTGAGCCGTAGATCAGCGCATTCTTCATGTTATTAAAATTGATGCTGCCAACCTTGGCCAAATAACCTATAAAACCGCCGGCAAACGTGTCGCCCGCACCGGTTGGGTCAAACACCTCGGCAAGCGGCAGGGCCGGTGTCGCAAAAACAGAGTCCTTATCAAACAGTAAAGCCCCGTGCTCACCTTTTTTAATAACCAAGTATTTAGGCCCCATGGTCAGTATTTTTGCAGCTGCCTTTACCAATGAATACTCGCCAGATAGCTGGCGAGCTTCTTCATCGTTAATGGTCAATACATCCACCATTTTCAGTGTATCCAGCAAGTCATCCAAGGCAATGTTCATCCAAAAGTTCATGGTATCCATCACAATCAGTTTAGGGCGTTTGGCTAAACGCCTGATAACCGTTTGCTGCACCTGCGGGGTAAGGTTGCCCAGCATCAGGTATTCACAATCCTGGTAGCTGTCCGGAATGATGGGATCAAAATCAGCCAGCACATTCAGATCAGTAACCAGCGTGTCGCGGCTGTTCATGTCGTTATGGTATTTGCCTGCCCAGAAGAATGATTTTTCACCTTTTTTTACCTGCAGGCCTTCGGTATTGATGCCATGCGCGTTAAAATCGTCTATTTCGCTTTGGTGAAAATCATCGCCAACTACGGCCACAATTTTAACTTTATCATAAAAATATGAAGCCGACAAACCCGCGTAAGACGCTGATCCACCGACAATTTTGTCAGTTTTACCAAAGGGTGTTTCAATAGCGTCAAACGCCACGGTGCCAATAACAACCAAACTCATGTGAAAATATTTTAAATTTTTTTTCCGCAAATATTGTGAAATTAAAGCAGAAAATATACTTTTGCACACCCAATCGGTAAAAAGCATTCCTGAGTAGCTCAGCCGGTTAGAGCATCTGACTGTTAATCAGAGGGTCGCTGGTTCGAGCCCAGCCTCAGGAGCAAAGCCTCACATGTCTGTGAGGCTTTTTTTATTATATTTTTTTCAATAAATACCTAAATCGTTGTTGCTTGTTCAATAAAATGCCCTAATCGGTTTAATCCCAGTTGGTGTATCAGACCGGAACATCGAACCATGTTGTTTGGCATTAAGAGGTTTGTTCGAAAAATTAAGGCAAAATTTCAATTTAATAACCTTCGGTAGTTTTCAACCCTAAAAGTGCTTAAACATTGATATTTGAGACCAGCCTATATTATTTGTTAAAAGCAATGGATACAATAGGAGAAAGTAAAAATAGCACCAGAAGTAGCTATCTCGTTATTAAAAAAGAAAGCATTTTATTGAGTTTAGACGAGGCAGTCGCTGTAATGCAATTGCTGACATTATTGGCGGAAATTGAACTGATATATGCCCGCACAGCGTGTCGATCCGTGGATATGCCGTTGTTCTTAAGATTGCAGGCGCGGGCGAGAGGGTGCCTCTAATCGGAGAATTATCGCCCTTTAAAAATCTGATTGCAGATTTGGCAGGGAAAAAGTATTTGTCGTTGATGTAAACAAGCTACCAATAGACTGCCTTCGGTCGGCAATGCTCTACATCTCTATGAGAGTAATCTGCTTTAGGAATTTAGTACAGTGCAACGTGCTGCCGTTTCGCCAAGAGATTCCAGTGATGTACAAAAAGTATAATCAAATTAACAGATATATAATCTGACTATACCAATTGCCAATATTTTCGGTAACCACAAAATTGTGGTCTTTCTCGACATCGGGACTATCGGATACAGCAACAACGCACGGAAAGATGACTGGCGGCATTGAACGTTCATAATAATGCAAGCCCTGAAATGTTTCTATGCTCGGCTGTACCGTTTAACGTCTTTCAAATGCTATTCTCAGGGCCACTTACCCGCTAAAGCAGGGAGTGCGTAAATCATTTTTAAATAACAAAGGCCTTTACAGATGACGTAACTTTGTCCATTTTCAGCGTCTACCTACTTGAATTTTTCCGATTCCGACGGGTAGTCCGCATGGTAAAGGTAATTACTCACATACCGTTCGAGTCCGTCAAGAATTTCATTGTCACATTTGTTGTAAATATAGTAGGCTCCCGACTGCACAATCTTCGGCTGATACAGATTTCCTGATGAAATTGTGCGCATTCTGCCTTTTTCGAACTATCCAGAGCGAAACCAAGTAAATTAATTATAGGTTTTCTACTCTTTAAGGAGATAGTGAGAACAGGAGCCATAGGTACCGGATGGCATCTCAGATCTATCAGTAACTGTAAAACTGCTTATGTTAAAAAAAGGGTGACTGCCTCCTTTTATTTTAAGGACAGACCCTTTTTCTGCATTATAATAATCAAAACCCTCAAAATTGTTAAAAAAACGATTTAGGTGAATCTTTCCTTTATCATCATGCAAGGTGAGTGTTTCCCATCGGTCAATGGTACCGTCACATAGTCTCTCATGCTCGAAGCCAACATGTAAATATGCCATTCCAGAGGGTGAAAGAATTCGACAGATTTCCTCTACTAAATGCAGTTTGTCTTGGACATAAGGAATGCATACCTGGCTTAGCACCAGATCAAAAAACAGATCAGGATAAGGAAGTGATTTCCCTGCATCGCCGTATTGTATATTTAGAAAGTCACTACTCAATGAGTCCGTATTCGGGATAGTATTCAGGTGGCGAGCAACTTCTATTATTTTTTCAACGCTGATGGGGTCTTCCAAACTATTAAAACCAAACAAGTCAACACGGTCCTTATAGAGATATGATAATTCTGCTACCAACTGACCAAATCCGAATCCAATTTCGAGAACACGCAAGGGACGATTAGGAAACTCATCTATAAATTGCAGAAAGTCTCCCAAATAGCCAGTCATTTTAGCTATTCCTCTCGCTTTAAATGGTAAATTATTTAAATAGTTTTCGTCAAGCATAAGGTTTATGTTATATTTTCCTAAATTTAAATGAACTTTATCACAAATCCAACTATGTCTTTGACTGTCGATGAATGCAAACGCTTTGAAAAACAAGGGTGGATTGGTCCTTTTTCGTTAATTGACGACAATTTCATAAACGCCACGCTTGATGAGTTTCATTTGCGGAAAAGCGAATTTTATTGGCCTAATGTGAAAGATGAATATGCTTATGACAAATCGGGAAAACTCCTGTGGTTCAAAAGTTTACATTGTCATCTTTCACGCGTTTCTGAAATTGTGACCCATCCAAAGCTAATCAAAATGCTAACTGTGCTGCATGGCAAAAGGATTATGGCATGGGGGGCAACCATCACGACCAGGCATCCCGGTCAAGCTCATCGCTGGCACGGCGATATAGAGCACTATAAGTGGACTGGGTTATCGGTTTTCTTAGGGCTTCGCAATGCGTCTTCTATGGCCTGCATGAAAGTGATTCCGGGGTCGCAGAATTGGGGTGTGACACCGCAGGAACTCGGTGAATTGTCAGAGCCAGAACTTCTTGCCAAGGCGCAGCAATTTGATCCGGAGGCATCAATAGTTCAGATCCCTTGCGATGAAGGCGATTATTTCATTTTTTCTGGACGCTTATGGCATGCTTCAGAGAATACCAGTCAAAAAACAAGGACCGCTTTAATTGCACAATATTCGGGAACTGATGAAATTGTTCTGATTCCGCCAAGTTATAGAACACCTATCTGTTGGGATGATATGCTCCGCCCTGAATGCATTATAATAGATGAAATTTGATGTTAAGGAAGTGAAATGATATAATGTTTAAATCATGGAATGCTTTTACGTAATAACGACGTATTATAACCCTGGAAGGTATGTACAGCGATTTAAAAATTACTGTCAATTTCGTAATCGTTTGAATGCAAAATTACTTACTGTAGAACTCGCGCTCTTAGGGGAAGAATTCGTTCTGACGGAAAAAGATGCTGATATTCTCGTCCAGGTTAGAAGTAATTCAGTTATGTGGCATAAAGAAAGATTAATTAATATTGGAATTGAAAGACTTCCGGCCAGTGTTACATATGTCGCGTGGGTTGATTGCGATATTGTATTTGAAGATAATGATTGGCAAGAGCAAGCCGTAAGGCTTTTGAAGGAAGTGCCCATGATACAGTTGTTTAAAAATTTATTCGATTTGGGCAAATTTGAATTGCCTGAAATCTGTGATGTTAACTCAAAGCTTCCAAGCGGATATTCATTTGCATCTCATCAAAACGATAAGGCTGTATATTTAGGTACACCTGCTAACTACCAGGCTTTTAGGTTTAATGCTTGCGGAATTGCTTGGGCTGCTAGAGTTTCGTTTATAAAAAAGCATTATTTATATGATGTAATGATTCTTGGAAGCGGTGATCGCATGCTGGCAGCTGCTGCAATTGGCCAATTTGAACAAGCAATTATAACCACGCACTTAAAGGGTGCACGAGCGGAACATTATTTGTCATGGGCAAAACCGTTTTACAGTGATATTTGCGGCTCAATTAGTTATCTACCTGGATCAGCGTTTCATTTGTGGCACGGAGATTTGCAAAATCGGGGTTGGACAGATCGTCATCGAAAGCTTGATGAACATCATTTTGACCCATCAGTCGATTTGCGGTATAATCAAATGAAATGTTGGGAGTGGAGTGGAAATAATAAACCTTTACATGAATATATTCAAAATTATTTTGCCGACCGTAAAGAGGACGGGTGAATCTTATTTAACTGAGTCAATAATCTTCCATATCAATCCTTGATCGGCGTCCTCTATCGATAACACATTGAGTGCGTCGGCACATTTGGCACCTAGATTCAATACATTTGTTAGTTCAGGTAGCCCGAATCTGTTTGGCCGATCTAGCCGATTTCCCATTAGGATTACCCAGTTGCTCTTTACTGCTTTTTCAGTTAAATCAAGGCCCGCTCTGAATATTTGTTTAGCTTTTTTTACATCGTTTCGAGCCAAAGCATATCTGCCTAAGCTAACGTAGGCCAGAAGTGTCTTACTTGACATTTGAGGATTTACTATAAGCGGATCAAAAGTTGTGCATTTCAAATAATACTGTTCCGCAAGTTCAAAGTCACCTGAATAATGCAGATATAACCCGTACGCATATGATAGCGAGATAAGCCAGCGTAAAACACTTCTATTATCTATTGGAGCCTTTTCAAGGAATTTAGTTATTCGTAGTATTATCGCATCCGCATTGTCAGAAAGCTTGTAACCTTTTTTTAGCAACTCAATAAATCGATACAATAGCACACAGAGGGCAGCGCCTTCCTGGGCAGATAAATGCCTTGACACGAACAACACCTCCAAGGCATGCTTATTCAGAACAGCTGGGGTGGCGAACCGTTTGCCAAACAGGATCATTGAATTTAAAACTTCTGGATGACTCAAACCCATTGGTAGAGTTGGTGAAGTGTAATTTGAGTCGAGATTTACGCACTTTAAAAAATGGCAAATTATAAATTTGGACGCAGGGTCGATTCTATCAATTTTATCAAGCTGAAGATGGCCTTGGGATATCGATTTCAAATCCTCTTGTAGATCTTTTGATGAGAGTGATTCTATTCCTTCAATTTTTATTATAATGCTAAGTCGCTTACCGGCCATAAGACAGGAGATAACCTTTTTAATTATTTCACTGTCAGATGACGCTGGATAAGAAGTTACGTGCAAGCCGAAGTCGACTTTCTCCATATATTCATCACTATCGAATTCCAGAAAGGATGTGCGAATAATGTTTTTTTTTGGATATTTTGATTCGAAGTATTCTTTTGAAGAGTCTTTCCTGTGAATTTCAATAATGTTGTCCCCTAACACTTCACAGGAAAGGGAGTAAGCCAGTGTGCCTACCATGTCTCCTGACACTATCATGGTACTGAAATCTGAGATAAGAGTTTTCCCAACGTCAATAACGTGTTTATGAAGCTTGGGCGTCGTAAATTCGCCATCAGGAGAGTCTTTAACAAGATAAGATTTTTTATAGTGAACGTCCGGCAGTTTTGAAAAAATGATAGCATCTACTACCTCATCTCCATCGAAATAAAAAGAGCTTGGATGGATTTCAAAACCAGCATTAAACATTTTTTTAAAAAAATGTTCAGTATTTAAAGAATAAAAATTTAAGAATGCAATGTGGCTGACTTTGCTTAGTTTGCTCAATTGAATAGCCTTTTCCAGACAACTGTTAGTTTTAGCATCACTACAGTCGAAAACAAAAACACAAGGGACATCGCTATTTGGTAAAGGTGATTGATAAGAAATAGCTATTACACCTTGATCACGTAACCCCCGAACCAATGCTGAAGCTTCATCAAAGCAGATATATCTCGTAATGCCACAACAACTAAGCAATTTTGCGATTAATTGAGGTTTTTTACGGTTAATCATTGTGCTGCGGAAAAAATTCGTTGCAGGCTAATTCTCTAGCATCCATATGTCCATCGTGCCGCCAAAGGGCTACATCATCGTCTCCAACGCTGTTAAACCTATCCCCGAAACTCAACAAACAATAGTGCTGATTTAATTGACAGTCGGCCATAAGCGCAGATACAATGATGTCTTCTTCCCTTTTAAATTTGAAAATATTCAGGTTAACTTTTTTTTGGAGTTCGCTCGTTCTCATTAACATCATTGACCCTTTTATAATGTCGCAACGAATATCTTCTTGTTTAATCGATCTAAAAGAATAATGGTGTTCTGCATCCCTGTAATGAGTTCCTGGTTTCAAGGTTACTCCTGTTGGGCCAAATATGCTACCTCTTGGAGATTTATCTGCCAACTTAACTATATCCGCAAAAATATTATTATCCATTAAAAAAAGATCGTCGTCATATATGCATACGAATTCAGTATCTGCATTCGCTGCCATGAACCACCTTGGGGAACACATCGCGTTATGCGACGATTCAACATACCAGTCGATATCATTGTTGATGATCGACTCACCGTTATTCCATAGGAAGATCTTAACCGGAACGGATTGACTTCGGACTTGAGCTATAATTTTTTCGAGGTTTTCAGGCCTTTTCCAATTTGTTAGGCAAACCGTAATTAATGACATTGCTTGTAATCAGTTTATTCAAAGTTTGATTAAGGTGAGACGTATATTCTTTGTAAAACGGTTCGAGCATTGGGTCTTTACCTGCCAAGATTTTTTTAACCGTATTCGCCGAAAAATGTATAAGGCTTATATGCAAATTCTTTTTTTTGCTAAGCCATTCATACCGAGTTTGGTGGTTCCAATCTGCAACATTATAACCTAAATCACGACAAACGACGGTATTCGGAAAGTAAATTAGCATTAGGTCCAGATAGCGCTGGTCGTGAAAAAGGCCGTTAGCGCGATCTATCTCGCATCCTGAAAGACAGGATCTCGACCACCAACTTAAGGCGGCCAGCCCTTTTTTATTAACCGCGATACAACCTGCATTGAATAACCCATCTTGAAAGTTGAGCCGGAAATTATGAATAGAAGGAGAGGGTTCAAGTGGTCGCCAGTGTGGTGTTAATACAATGCCGCCACGTTTAAGTCCGGAAATAAGCTTTGCAGGGTTTGATAAAAAATACATGTCGCAATCACAATAGATTACAAACGCTTCTTTTTGTCTGTTTAACAAATGACTTAAAAGTACGGGTTTTAAAGACCACCTCAGGGCGTCAAAATTAAATTGATAAGTCGACTTAGTTAAGGCCGCTGATTCGTTGATTGACACAAAATCTTTTAATTCAATTACCTCTATAGAATCTAAATGAAATGAAATTGGTTCTGTTACTAAGATAACCAACTTAAATTGTTCATTGTGTATTTTAAGAGATTCTAAAAGTGTAACCGCCTTACTAATGTGTGAAGGCGTAACGATAGTGCAGCAGATAAGGTCCGTCATTTGGGTATTTTAATACTGTGAACAATTTAATTATTTATTTTCACAGGTCCAAATAACACCAGATGAGATTACAAGGTAGGTGTTGCGCCTCCATCTATCACATATTCACTGCCAGTAATGAAAGAGCTTTTATCTGATGCAAGAAATCCTACTAACTCTGCTACCTCTATCGGTTTTCCTGACCTTCCCAACGGAATTTCGTTGACCCCAACTGAATTTCTATTTTTAGATTTATTTTTTCTTTTACGGTCGGTTTCAATTAATCCCGGACTAACAGAGATTACCCTTATATTATCTTTTCCAAGTTCCAAGGCCAAACCTTTGCTGTACATTCGCAAAGCGGCTTTAGCAACAGCATAAGGGAGCGACTCTTGGATGGGTCTACGGCCTTGGAGTGCAGTGACATGAATAATGACCCCGCCCTGATGGCTTATCATTCCGGGGATCAACAACTTATTAAGTCGAATTGCGGGGGTCAAGTTTTTATCTAAGGATAACTGCCAGTCTTCCTCTGTCAATTCTATCGCACTCCTTTTGATAACGGAACCACCAACATTATGTATCAAGATATCTACGTATTTAAATTTGGCTTTTATGAAATTTGCGAGATTTTGGATGTCTTTCGGGTTGCTTACGTCAGCCCTTATGTAGTGTAAATCTGAATTGTTTACTTTAATAGGTGATCTTGCGGCGATAATGACGGTAGCTCCGGAGTTAATAAAATAGTCCGCGATGGCTTTTCCAATACCTTTTGTACCTCCCGTAATGCAAACAATTTTTTTCGAATGAACCATCTCTTAAAAAATTGGAAATTATTGTTAAACTTCTAAAAACAAATTGTAAGCCAAAAACAACTTCCCCTAAAATGACAAATCACACTTCTTATGCTTACCGCACGGTTTCTATGCAGTTCGTAGAATTATATGTTTTATATAGTATTCTCTGGGATCCTTTCCTGCGGAATACACTCATTCAATAGTATTCTCTTGTTTAAAGCTCGTACACCTAAATAGTACATTAGTACTCTCAAATTTGCGGAATACATTAAGTAAATCTGTTCACTATCAAATAACAGATTGCGAAATAAAGAAAAGTAATTTCTCTTAACGAAGTTTTCAGCACTTCGGAAATAGGATTGTACCAATACGACCTGTATTCAGGTCAAAAAAAGTTTATAATTTGATGCTGAATTTCATAACTAATTGCTGTCAATAATACAGTACTTTCTGTATCGGTTGTCGCAAGCAGTTTTAAGATGTAATTGAACATTCGGAAAAGCAAATCTTTAATTATAGTGGCATAAACAATTTAAATTACACAATTGGGATTAAATGCTAATCAATCAACCTTCAAGTCGTTCAATATCTTCAATTGTTCCATCAATTGGTTCGAATTATGCCCAGCCTCAGGAGCAAAAAAGCAAGCACGTTAAAACGGTCCGCTTGCTTTTTTTATGCCCTTAAGTCTCGCTGATTATACTGATAAATTACCGGCTTGGGCGGCGCTCATATAGTTATGCTGATTAATTTCATCCATCAGTTCTGCAAAAAGCCGGATCGATTTTAGGCGGTCATCAATCGAAAATGTTGGTGAAGTAGTGATCAGTTCGTCAACTTTGGTCTTTTCCAAAAAGTCTGTGATCTGCTCTTTTACCGTAGCCTTTGTTCCGGCAAAGGAGTATTTTAACATTTGATGAACGGCCGGGTGTCTTAGTATTTCCCTTAGGTCATCAGTTAGTTCTGCCGGTGGTTGTAACGCGTCCGACTTTCCGGTGAGCACCCCTACAAACATTTTGATCAGCGTGGTTAATAAGCCTTCAGCCTGTTCGTTTGTATCAGCAACGAAAACGTTAATGCCTGCCATGGTATACGGCTTGTCCAGAAATTTGGATGGTTGAAACTCCGAACGATAAATATCCAGCGCCTCGAGCAGGTGAGTTGACGCGAAATGGCTGGCAAAAGCATAAGGCAGGCCTTCTTTAGCCGCCAAATGGGCGCTGTCGGTGCTGGAGCCTAAAATATAAATGGGCACGCCCGTTCCTTCGGCAATGGCGGCTCTTACTTTTGATGACTGATTAGCTTCATCAAAATAGTGCTGTATTTTGGCTACTTCCTGCGGGAAAGATTGCGCTGCCCGCATAAAATCAGATCTGATAGCCTGTGCGGTGTCGGTGTCGGTACCCGGAGCTCGACCCAAACCCAGGTCAATACGGCCGGGATAAAGATGTGCCAGCGTGCCGAATTGCTCGGCAACTACAAGCGGTGAGTGGTTTGGCAGCATTACACCGCCCGAGCCTACGCGTATTTTGTTCGTATTGTCGGCAATATAACCGATGAGTAACGCTGGAGCATTACTACCTACGTACGCGGAGTTATGGTGTTCGGCAAACCAAAAGCGAGTGTAACCCGCTGCCTCAGCCGTTTTTGCCAGTTCGAGTGAATTATTAAGCGTTTGCTTGATAGTACTGCCCTTTGCCACCAGCGCCAATTCCAGTATAGAGTATGCTATTTTGTCGTTTTTCATTTTTATGCATGTTTAACCCTTGTTGGGTTTGAACGATTAAAATCTATATTATTCAAAGTTCTTAAAAGTTCGCCTGCATTGGTATAGCCGTTATCTATCTGAAAGTAATTTTCTTTATGGTTTAAGCGGGCGCTATGTGCAATTAATCACCGTACAGAACAAAGCGGCCTGAGGTGCATAATGCCTCAGGCGGCTTTGTTTATCGGTTGCTGATTTATTACAGCGTTACAATCACTTTGCCAACCGTCCGTCCGCTTTCTACCTGCAGGTGAGCCTCAGCCATTTCAGCAAACGGAAAAGTTTCTGATACGTGTGCTTTCAAGGTGCCTTTTTCGAGCAAAGCAGCAACCTGTTGCATATCATAGCCATCGGACTTCACCAGGATGAAGTAACCGTTAACACCCTTTGCTTTGGCTTTTTCGGTAACTGCCTCGTTAAGGCCGGTCGGGATGCTGATTACCGTGCCGCCTGGTTTGGTTACCAGTATTGATGTGTCGATAGTATCGCCGCCCACGCCATCCAAAACAAAATCAAATTCTTCGGGATGATTTGCCCAGTCGTATGTAGTATAATCAATGTGCGCATCGGCGCCCAGGTTCAATATAAAATCTTTGTTCCGTGCGGATGATGTACCGGTAACATGAGCACCCAGATGCTTTGCCAGTTGTACGGCAAAATGCCCTACACCGCCTGCCGCGGCATGTACAAGTACTTTTTGTCCGGATTGTACATGCGCATTGTGCACCATAGCCTGGTAAGCGGTTAAGGCGGCAAGTGTTGCGGCGGCGGCTTCCGGGTGCGAAATGTTGGCAGGCTTTAAAGCAAGCTGTGCTGCCGGTGCGGCCACATACTCCGCATACGCTTTGCCGTGTCCCGGGAAGTTCACCATCCCGAATACTTCATCGCCCGCCTTGAATTTTTCAGATTGCGATTCGGTAACCGTACCCGATATATCCCAACCCAGTATCAATGGGCTTTGATCTTTAATACGGCCGTAAACACCTTTGCCGGTACGGCTTTTTACATCAACCGGGTTAATGCTGATGGCTTTTATCTTTACCAGCACTTCGCCCGGCTGGATAGTTGGTGTTTCGATATCCTGGAGCTGTAGCTCGCTGACGTCACCGGGGTTATTTAAAATAAATGCTTTCATGATCTGTATTCTTATAAGGCAAAAATATACTTTTTATTAATCATTTATTTGGTATAAATTTGCTATAAATCTGTATAAATATGAAACGTGAGGATTTGCATGAACCTTTTTCTATCGAATACGAAACGTTGGATGAAGGTACGCGCGATGGGCATAAGCATAGCTTTTTTGAATTGGTTTACATTGTTGACGGTACCGGCACGCAGTGTATCAATCAAAGTCAGTTTGCTTATCATCCCGGGCATATGTTCCTGATCACACCGGAAGACTGCCATTCGTTTAAGGTGAAGACCACAACCACTTTCTTCTACCTGCGTTTTAATGACATTTATATCCGGGAGTCGGGTATTTTAACCGGCAATATTCAAAAGCTGGAATTTATATTGCAAAATGCCAACCATAAGCCTGGCTGTATTTTAAAAAATATTGTGGATAAGCAGGTGGTTAAGCCTTTGGTAGATGCCATTATCAGGGAATATGAAAGCCGTGATATTTATAACCAGGAGCTGATACAGCAATATGTGAATACGCTGATTGTACTGGTAGCCCGCAACATCGCCAAGTTTTTGCACCTGGAGCTATCTGAAAATGCGGATCAACGGGCCGTTAACATCCTCAACTTTATACAGGCCAATATTTACTACCCGGAAAAACTGCGTGCCGAATACCTGTGCAGGCATTTCAATGTATCTGTAAATTACCTGGGTAAATATTTTAAGCAGCATACCGGCAGCACGCTGCAAAAGTATATTACACAATACCGGCAAACCTTGATTGAGCACCGGCTGATCCACAGCGATAAGCGGCTGGGCGAAATTGTTGATGAATTTGGCTTTACAGATGAAAGCCATTTGAATAAATTTTTCCGCAATAATAAAGGTATAAGCCCTAAAGCGTTCAGGCTGATGAATTATCAAAGGCTGAAGGCAGTAGTTTGATTTTTATTTAGGTGGATGAGTTAAAAACGGTATCATGACCGTTAGTAGATAAAATATGAAACACGCTTTGAAATATTTATTACTTGTAGTATTTAGCGTCTGGTTAAATTGCAATGCCCAGGATGCACGTACATTAGTGCAGGAAGGTACGGAGCTTGCCGCGAAGCGTGAGCATGCCGGCGCAATTGAAAAATATAAAGCCGCCTTAAAATTAGAACCTGATAACAGCACTGCCAATTATCAAATGGCTTTTAGCTTGAACGCTACCGGGAAAGGGGTGGATGCCATACCTTATTTGCAAACGGTGGTTGCTGCCGGTCCGTCAGCATCGGTTACTGCTTCGGCCTACAGCCTGATGGGTAGTATATATGATAAAAACCGGCAACCTAAACAAGCGGTTGAAAGCTATTTGCAGGCTATAAAGGCCGCGCCCGATGATTATACATTGCATTATAATATCGCCCTGGCGTATTTCAGGGCTAGGCAGTACGCTGAAGCTGAGAAAAGCGCCCTTACCGTGCTCGCGGCCGATCCGAAACACACTGCGAGCTTGCGCCTATACGCGCTGGTAACATTTCATCAGAACAAGCGGGCACCGGCCCTGCTGGCACTTTGCCGTTTTTTAGCGCTCGAACCAAACGGGGTCAGTAGTGCCGAAGCTTACGGCAATTTGCAAAGTATTTTAAAAGGTGGTTCCCTTAAACTGGTGCCGGGCGAAAAAGCTCCTGTGGTAGATGCGTTGAATAAAAAGTTGAATCAGGCTATTACTTTGGCGGTTGGTGGCGTAAAGAAGGGCGGGGCAACGGCACCACTGCTGGCTAAACAGTTAAGCGCGGTATTCAAAGCGCTCGGCTTAGTACTTGAAAAGCAAGCCGAGCCATTTTTAAGCAGTTTAGCTACCGGATATTACCAGCTGGCGCAAGCCGACCGTATGGCCGAATTTGCCGATCATATAAGCCAGAGCGTTGATAAAGCCGCTGCTGCACGGGCAAAAGCAAGTGGCAGGCAGGAGTTTTAGAATTATTGTAGGTGCTTCGGCAAGCCCACCAATGACCGCGTTTGCCAAGGCGCTATTTTACTTTTTTACGATTTCCTTACCGGTGCTTTTGCTTTTAACTTTAAGATTAAGCATTTCAACCATTACCGAAAAGGCCATAGCAAAGTAAATGTATCCTTTCGGGATATGTTGCTCCAGCGCTTCGGCCAATAGCGATACGCCGATAAGTAGCAGGAACGACAGGGCCAGCATTTTAACCGTAGGGTGTTTGTTTACAAAGTTAGCCACACTGCCCGATGCCCACATCATAATACCCACGGCAATAACCACCGCGGCTATCATAATCTCCACGTGATCAGCCATACCAACTGCCGTGATCACCGAATCAAGGGAGAAAACTATATCCAGTATCATGATCTGGAAAATAGTGCCCCAAAACGAATGGCCTTTTACATTGCCGGTGTCATCATCGTCGCCCTCAATTTTACCATGTATTTCGTGTGTGCTTTTGTAGATCAGGAATAAGCCGCCAATCAGCAGGATAAGATCCCGGCCGGAGATGGCCAGTTTTTCTACCCATTCCGGGTCAGTTATGCCAAATATTCCCGAAAGGTTAAACAATGGTGAGGTAAGGCGCATAACCCAACTTATAGATAACAGCAGCAATATACGCGTGATCAGTGCCATGCCTAAGCCCATACGTCTGCCTTTGGCCTGTTGGTCTGCCGGTAGTTTATCAGCAAGTATCGAGATGAATATAATATTATCAATACCCAATACAATTTCCAGTACTGTTAGGGTAATGAGAGATATCCAGGTTTCCGGGTTCGAGAAAATTTCCATGCTATGTGTAAAGTGTCGCTAAAATACAAAACCCCCGCCACAGGGCAAGGGTTTTAATAATTAGTATTTAACAGAGTAAAAATTATTCAAACTTTACGCTGCCATAATTTGAATTGATAACGATTGTGCCGTTGCTGCCTTTACCCAGCTTGCCTTTAAAGGTTTTGGTAGGGTTAAAGCCGCGCTCCTCGTCAGACGGGTTTTTGTTTACCACGTTAACCACATCGTTATTGTAATTAAAGCTGCCGTAGTGTACGGTTACATCAAAATCAACATTTAACGGTTCGCTTACGCCTATTTTCACGCCGGAGTATGATGAATTTACCACAAGGTTTTTCAGGCTTTTATCAAGCGAAGTTATGTTTAGGCCACCGCTGTATTTTACATTAATATTGCCCGAGGTTTTGATGTTGCCTATTTTGGCCGAGCCATAACTTACCTTAGCTGTAAGCTTTTCGCATTCGCTTAGGTTAAGGTTGCCGTATGCCACATTTAAATCGCTGCCGTTAAGGCCCTCAATAGTAGCGCTGCCGTATTTCACATTAATATCATTAGCCGGGTTGCTCAGCGTTTTGGCCACAAAATTACCGTATGAATGATTGATGGTAACTTTGCCGTATAAATCCGGAAGCACGGTGCTCCCATACCGGTTTGTAACCGCCAGGCTGTTTTTGGCCGGCATGTAAACGGTGTAGTTTATTTCGATACGGCGAATGCTGCGACGGCTGCCGCTGATAAACGACCACGAACCGCTGTTGTTGCTATTGCCCATGTTTGTTTTAAACCATACGGTTTGCCCGTCGCGCCCGTCGGCAATGGTAACTTCGTCGAGCATTTTTTGGGCCTGGCCCTCTTTGTTGGTGGCAACCTTTACCTGTACATCAACCTTAAATTCATTTTTGTTCCAGGTATTAATGGTTACTTTGCCGTAGCGGTTATCAATACTTAACAAATCATTCCGGTCGGCAGGGTAAGTTTTGCTGTAGTTTTTTACCTTTTCTTCCAGGTCGTCATCGTCATCAACGCTGTTTATGGTGCTGTTGTTAACATTCACACGGCTAAGATCCAGATCAATATCGTCGAGGTCAATATCAATGTCGCCTACTGCTGCAAGGCTTTTGTCCAGGTTAGCCAGGCTCAGGTTTAAATCCTTATTCATATTTTTAAGGCTTACGGCAAGTTCCTGGTTAAGCTTTTTAAGCTCCTTGCCATTGACGTTAACATGAAAATCCTTTAGCTGTACCTTTAAATCATTAAGGGTTGCATCAATATCATCACTTACTGACGTGCCGCCGCTCAGCACAATTTTAGTGTTCGGCTTAACTGTTTTTGCCGGAGCAGCCGGTTTTTTTTGTGCCGATACAATGCCGGTTGCCAAAACAAAGGCCAGCAGCAGGTAAAATACCTTATATATTTTTGATCTCATTTTTTTGTTCTTTTTTCAATTCTTTAAATTGTTCTATCACATTCAGTTGCTGGTTAAGCACCTCGGTTTGTATCTGCAGGTTGCGTATCATGGCGCGCAGGGTACGCTCCTGGTTAGGGCTGGTTGCCAGGTCACTTTTAAGACGGGTATAAGCCGAATCCATTTTAGCAATTTCCTTGCTGAATTCATGATACAGCTGAGGGTCTATTTTGGCAACCGTTTTTAACTCATTGCGTTTGGTTTGCACTAATGATGCATAGTGCATTTGCTGCTTGGCATACGCCGGGTTAATATCGGCCAGTTCAATGCCCTGGTTGCTGCTGTTGCGCAGGTATAGCACAAAGCAAACACCCATTACTACAATAACACTGGCCGCCACCCTTAGCACAAAGCCTAACGAGAATGTTTTGGCCTCACTTTTTTTTGTCTTTTCCGGCTCTGAGGCCAGGTTGAGTTTTAGTTCAATACTGTCCCACAATTCCATACGTGGCTCAAGGTCGTTAAACTCGTCCTTGTTAGCTCTCATGAAATCTTCTAATCGCTTGCTCATGATGTTATTCCTTTTCTGCTTAAAATTTCGCCCAGTTTTCGTTTAGCGCGTAAAAACTGTGTACGCGATGTGTTTTCTGTAATATTTAAAATCTGCCCTATTTCCTCATGATCATATCCTTCGAGCAGGTAAAGCGAGATCACTACTCGGTAGCCTTCGGGGAGCTCCTTCATCGCCTCTTTTACAGCGGCTACCTTGTAATTTTTTTCCTCGTCCTCATCTATCTCCTCTTCAGGTATGTTCATCATCTTCTCGTCTTCCAGTTCAGTCCACTCCAGTTTGCGCTTACGGAGCAGGTTGATGGATCGCGATACAACAATTTGTTTGAGCCATAGGCCAAAGGTGGTTTCCTGCCTAAAATCGTGCACTTTATTAAAGGCATGCAAAAAAGCTTCCTGCAGTACATCTTCGGCTTCGCCAATATTGCCCACTATTCGATAGGCAATGTTCAGCATAGCTTTTGAGTACAGGCGATAGAGCTCATAGCAGGCTTTTTTACTGCCCTGCTTGCATTCAACCACCAGGTTGTAATGTTTGTCGATGTATATGGCTTCCAATTGTGATATTCAGCTTTCAGTCTATTAGACAGCAGATATATCGGGGTGTTGCACCATCAGCACAAAATATTATCAGAATGTTAAATTATTTTTCGGCAGCGCTTTGCAGCCATTGGTCAATAGCGCCAACGGCATTGGCGTGCCGTTCGGCGCCAAGGCCCGATACAACCTTATAATCGGCATTTAATGCCTGTAGTTCACGGTGCCATATGGCCATAAAATGTTCGCGCAGATCAGGGAAATCGCGCAGGGGGTCGTCCTGCCAGGGCATATCAATATCAAGCAGTAGGTAAAGGTCATACGGGTGGTCGGCAAGCTCATCCAAAACTTCCTGCGGCGAACGGCCGAACAGGTGGTCGCTCCATATTTTTATGGTGATAAAAGTAGTATCGCAAATCAGTAGCTTATTAGCCCGGGGTATAAGTTTTTCCTCAAGCTCCAGCTGGCCGTAAAACATATTCAGTTCATCTTGCCAGGTATATTCGCGGTTTAGGTTTTCGCAATATTCGCGAGCGTATTCGGGCACCCAAATGGTATGGTAATGCTCAGCCAGGTACGTTGCCATAGTTGATTTACCTGTGGATTCAGGCCCTACAACTGCTATCTTAACAATGTTTTTATCCATTTAAGGTACTTTGTTGCTGTTTATGGTATTCGCGCCGCCACTCTATGCAACCCATGGCGGCCATAATTATATAAACCGCGTACATAACGGCGGTGAGGTGCAAATCTTTAAAATAGTAGATACCAACATAAATTATATCAACAAAAATCCATAGCAGCCAGTTTTGCAGTACGCGGCGCGCCATAAGTATTTGCGCTACCACGCTGCATGCCGCGCAAAAACTATCCAGGTAAGGGAATGATGCTGAAGTATACCGCAAGCCGCTGCCTAATATTACGGTAACGGTAAAAATGCTCAGTGCTGCAATGGCCATTTGTTTTGTAGTTATTGCCGCAACCGGCGCCAGGCCCGTACCGTTGGGTTTGCGCAGCCAGTAATACCAGCCATAAATGTTCATGCCCAAAAAGTAAACCTGCAGGCCCATGTCGGCAAATAAATGAGCCTTATAAAATATGTATAGATAAATGCTTACGCTGATGATTGCCAAGGGCCAGTTAAGAATACTGTTGCGTGCTGCAAGGTAAACGCAGGCCAGTCCGGTAAGTACAGCAATAAGTTCGTACCAGGTTTGGTACTGCCACCATTGCTGCAACTCGGCGCTAAAATTCATTATGTCAAATATAGCGTTTTAAATAGTGTTCGCATTTGCATACAAAAGCTACACTTTGTATTTAATAAGCTACATGTATGTGTTTCTTAATACATACACTTTGTCCGCTATTTACCCAAAAGTTTAAATAAACGGGCTTACGCTTAAACTATGAATAATTTTTTTAACCCTTATTTAGGCGGTACGAGCTATAAACAGCTTATTGTAACGGCTTAGTTACATATCGATCTCTTTCGTGGCTCCTTGTTTGTTAATTACTGGATGACCTTGCGTTTATATCTGTGAAAAGAGAATAGAAACAACGTCTACCTGTGAAAAACATTTTTTAATCGAATTCTCAGACGCCCAGGCTGAGATGTTATGTTCTTTGTTTTGGGTTTAATCAATAGTTTAAATTAATTAGGGGAAAGGGAGCATGTAAAAATGCTCTCTTTTTTTGTTTATACATTTTTGGTTTTCCTGTTTAACACCATTCGCCAATAAGGCAAAATTACTTACCTTTGAAAGTATATTAATTTAGTAGACTTTTTTAAAGATGATTCAGTATATCCGTAGAGGACTATTTATATTCTCGGCCACAGTACTGGCCGCCTGTAGTAATCAACCATCCGCATTAAAAACCGGTACCTGGCGGGGCGTTTTAAAAACATCGGCAGGCGAGGGCATACCCTTTAACTTTGAGCTGGCCGATAGTGCAGGCAAGTATAAACTGAGCATCATTAACGGATCAGAGCGTTTTACCGTACCTGATGTAACTACCAAAGGCGACTCGGTATTTATCAAGATGCCTTTGTTCGATTCAGAATTCGCTTTAGCTAAAGCATCTGATGGCGGTTTACAAGGCAAATGGATAAAACATTTAGCTACTGACAACGTGGCGATGGATTTTACAGCCACACCCAATACCCAATGGCGCTTTTTTAAGGATAAGAAGCCGGCATCCGCAAACGTTGGCGGGCGCTGGTCGGCCATATTTGGTGAGGGCGATAAGGCTGATACAACCGTTGGCGAATTTAAACAAGAAGGCAACAAATTAACCGGCACCTTTTTGACCACCACCGGCGATTACCGCTTTTTGGAAGGTACCGTAGTGGGCGATAGCCTGTACCTTTCGTGCTTTGATGGCGGACATGCTTACCTGTTCAAGGCCAAAGTTGCGGGTGCTGATAAAATTGAGGGCGGTAAATTCTACGCGGGCCTATCCGGCACAGATGTTTGGCAAGCAACAAAAAATGAGCAAGCTAAGTTACCCGATGCTTACTCGCTTACTGCCTTAAAGCCCGGTTACAAAAAGCTGGATTTCACCTTCCCGGATCTGGATGACAAAAAAGTATCTATTAATGATGAACGCTTTAAAGGCAAGGTAGTGATGGTGCAGATATTGGGCTCGTGGTGCCCCAACTGTATGGACGAAACCGCTTACCTGGTTAACTACTATAAAAAGTATCAACCCAAAGGTGTGGAGATCATTGGTTTGGCTTACGAGCGCACTAAGGATTTTGATAAGTCAGTTAAGGCCTTAACCCGATTGAAGGAAAGGTTTGACATCACCTACCCCATACTGATCACCGGCTACACGCCCGATAAGGGCGAAGCGGCCAAGAGCCTGCCCGGCCTGAGCAAAGTGGTAGGCTTTCCTACAACCATTATTATTGATAAAAAGGGCGATGTGCGTAAGATTCATACCGGCTTTAGTGGCCCTGCCACCGGCGAACACTATACCGAATTCGTCAACGAATTTGAAAAGCTAACGGATGATCTGTTGGCTGAGAAATAAAAAATGTTTTATTATGGATTGAGGAACAACCCTCCCTCAATAGCTGGGATGATTTTTTTCTCGTTAGCGGTATCAAACAGCAGCCTGATGGCTTTTTTGCCTTCCTCGCCTAAGTCTACCGAGTATTTGTTAACATACAGCTCGATGTGCTTATACATCACTTCCTCACTCATTTCCTGGGCATGTTTGCGGATAAACTCCAAGCCTGATTTCGGATTGGTGAAGGCATACTCCACCGATTTACGCAACACCCGGTTTACCTTGTGCTGCACATCGGCAGGCAGGTTACGGTTAGCCACAATACCACCAAGCGGAATGGGGCAGCCGGTTTTTTTCTCCCAGTAATCGCCCAGGTCGATGATCTTTTTCAGGCCCTTATCCTGGTAAGTAAAGCGGTTTTCGTGGATGATGAGGCCAATGTCTATTTTTTCGATTACTAAAGCATCTTCAATCTCATTAAATACCAGTTCCTGTTTATTGATAGCTTCAGGAAAAGCCAGTCCCAACAAAAAGTTAGCGGTGGTATATTTGCCCGGAATACCTATTTTGAGATTTGAGATTTGAGATTTGAGATTGGAGATGATCTCGTCCACATCATTTCCTGCGGTATAATCCTTTTTCGAGATCAGCATCGGGCCTACACCAAAGCCAAGGGCGCTACCGCTGTCAAGCAAGATATATTGATCGGCCACGTAGGCAAAGGCATGGTAGCTTAGTTTAGTAATATCAAGCTCGCCGCGAAAGGCTTTTTGGTTGAGTGTTTCCACATCATCATAAAAAACCTCAAATTCCAGTCCTTCGGTATCAATTTTATGGTGAATAAGGGCATCAAATATAAAGGTATCATTAGGGCAGGGCGAAAAGCCGAGGGTTAGTTTCATAGTTAGTACATTTTAATCTTTCAACAGATCAGCCAGCAACTCGGCAGCAAATGTATTCAGATTTTTAATGGCAGGCCCTATCTGCCATGCCGCCCGGTTACGTTTCTCCACGTAATTTGACACTGACCTGATCTGCACGCAAGGCACACCCACCTGTTTGCAGGCGTAAAAAAAAGCGGCACCCTCCATGCTTTCAAGGTCGGCGTTTATGCGGCTGCTTAGTTTTTGTATAGATGCCTCGTTGCCGTGCACGGTATTTACGGTAACGGCGGTTGCCTTTTTTATATGGACGGATGGCGGTAAAGGATAAGTAGCCATAAACCGGCTTTCGCCAAAACCGAGATCATCAATAGTGATAAATGCTCCATCATCCTCGGCACCCAATTCAACCAAAGTGTCCTCGGTAACCTCGCACACGGTACCAAGGGCAATGTTGCGGTTAAAACTACCGGCAATGCCCAGGTTAATTGCCAAGTCATATTGATGTGTTGCCAGATGCCTGCCCAGCGCAAATGCCGTAGCCACCATACCTGCCCCGGTGATGAGCAGTGCGCAGTTGCTGGCAGTTGGCAGTTGGCGGTTGGCGGTTAACAGTTGGTTATTATTTAAATCCGAAATTGAAAATCCGAGCTCCGAAATCAATCCGCCGACTTCCGGCTGTGTGGCTGCTACAATAAGTACCTGCATAATGGCATAATTATCATGGCTAATATAAAACAACTCACCTGTTTTTGTTTTGTATATTTGCACCCACAATTATTATGATGATCTATATAACGCGCAGAGAACATTTTAACGCGGCCCACCGTATGTACAGGGACGAGTGGAGCGAAGAAAAAAATGCTGAGGTATTTGGCAAGTGCGCTAACCCTAACTGGCATGGCCACAATTACAATCTGTTTGTAACCATAAAGGGGCAAATAAGTTATGAAACCGGTTACCTGATGGATTTGAAAGATCTGAAAGCCATTATACAGGAATATATTGTTGAAAAGCTGGATCATAAAAACCTGAACAAGGATGTTGATTTTATGCAGGGCAAAATGGCATCAACCGAGTTACTGTGCATCGAGATTTTTAACCAGCTTAAATCGCCCATTGAGGCCAACCAAGGCGTATACCTGCACTCGGTACGCCTGCACGAAACTGAAAATAATTATGCTGAATACTTTGGCGAATAATATTTACTGATGGATAACAACCGCCACATACCCGACCGCGATGACGACATTGACGGTTACGAAAAAATAGACCGCTACAACCCCGACCTGATTGAAAGCCTGAAAGGCCATTACCACGAAGTGCTAAAACTGATCGGTGAGCATCCCGGTCGCGAAGGCTTGCTTAAAACGCCCGAGCGTATGGCCAAGGCCATGCTTTACCTAACGCATGGATATGACCTGAATGCCGAGGAGATACTCAAATCGGCCATGTTTAAGGAGGATTACAGCCAAATGGTTGTAGTTAAGGATATTGAGGTATACTCCATGTGCGAGCACCATATGCTGCCCTTTTTAGGTAAGGCGCATGTTGCCTACATACCTAATGGCTATGTAGTAGGCCTGAGCAAAATACCACGTATAGTTGATGTGTTTGCCCGCCGCCTGCAGGTGCAAGAGCGTTTAACTAATGAGATACGTGATTGTATACAGCAAACCCTTAACCCGATTGGCGTAGGCGTGGTAATTGAGTGCCGCCACATGTGCATGAGCATGCGCGGCGTACAAAAGCAAAACTCGGTAACCACCACATCGGCATTTACAGGTGCATTTTTGCAGGATAAAACACGCACCGAATTTTTGAATCTTATTTCATCAAGATTGAGTTAGTGAGTAGAGATTAGTAATCAGAGGTTAGTGATCAGTATTTTCTTCTTACTAAACTCTAACCACCAACCCCTAATCACTACCCCAAACCATAACCCAATTAAAAAGTTAATAACTAATCACTGATTAACCGATCACTGATCAACAAATAAAACATGAACGCATATATTTTTCCGGGCCAAGGCGCACAGTTTGTAGGTATGGGTAAAGACCTTTACGAAACATCAGACGAAGCACGCGCGCTTTTTGAAAAAGCTAATGATATTTTAGGCTTTAGCATTACCGACATTATGTTTAACGGTACCGATGAGGACCTTAAACAAACCCGCGTAACACAGCCGGCTATATTTTTACACTCGGTTATTTTTGCCAAGGTTTTAGGCGATAGCTTTAAGCCTGATATGGTTGCCGGTCACTCATTGGGCGAATTCTCTGCCTTGGTATCAGCCGGAGCTTTAAGTTTTGAAGATGGTTTGCGGTTAGTTGCCGCCCGAGCCAACGCCATGCAAAAAGCCTGTGAACTTCAACCATCAACCATGGCCGCTATTTTAGGGCTGGATGATTTTACAGTTGAGGATATTTGCCAGCAGGTGAGCGATGTGGTTGTTCCGGCTAATTACAATTGCCCGGGCCAACTGGTTATCTCAGGCACCATAGCCGGTGTTGATGCCGCTTGCGAAAAACTTACCGCCGCAGGCGCCAAACGTGCGCTTAAACTAAATGTAGGTGGAGCCTTTCACTCGCCTTTAATGGAGTCGGCACGTGTGGAGCTGGAAGCCGCCATTGTAGCGACTAACATAAAAGCGCCGGTTTGCCCTATCTACCAAAATATAGATGCCAAGCCGTATACTGATCCGGAAAAGATAAAAGAAAACCTGATAGCCCAGCTTACTGGCGCTGTACGCTGGACGCAAACCGTTAAGCATATGCTGGAGGATGGCGCCACCTCGTTTACCGAGGTAGGGCCGGGCAATGTACTGCAAGGCCTTGTGAAAAAGGTTGACAGGGGTGTTGCAACGGCGAGCGCAACCATCAATCAATAGCACACAGATAAGGCCACCCTCACAAGTGGCTTTATTTTTTTAATTTTATCCGCCTAAAAAAATATACCGAATTGAGTTACAGGGTTAAAATACGTTTGCTGCTGGCCTTGCTTACCGTAAGCTTGTTTATAACGGCCGTTATTCTGCCTAATTCATATACGCCTGGCCGCACGCTCGAGCAAACCGCCCGCATACTTGAAGATAACATCCACGAAAGGGAGCATTTTATAGAGGAAATACTAAATGATTCGGTAAAGTTTAACGAGTTGAGGCAACTGCGCAAAAACGACCAGCTTGCCCTTAAGCTAATAAAAGATTATACCGTTAAAAACCATATATGGTTTATTACCCTTGATAGCGGCAGCCTTTCGTTCTGGAGCGGCGTTAAGGTGTTGCCGCCTAACCCGGGGCGCATAAAGCCGGGGCGTTCCTTTATAAAACAGCCTAACGGCTATTACGAAGCCGTGCGTAAGGATGATGGCGCTTTTTCGGCTATCTTTTTATTCCCGATAAAACAAAACTACGCCTTTCAAAATAATTACCTGCGCAACGGCTTTACCAAGGATCTGCTGAAGGATGACGATGATATTGTTGACCTGGCTGATTTTACCGACCGGCAATTTTATCCGGTTCACAGTGTAAGCGGGCAATACCTTTTTGGGGTAAAACTAAAAAACGACGCCGTAAACAGCCGGTATTTTTATTCGGAATTAACAGTATGGTTCTTTGCCTTTTTAGTACTCTGCCTGTTGGTTAATGATCTTTGCCTGCAGCTTGCGCGCAGGGGCAAGGCATTGCTCTCTATTGTGCTGTTGGTTTGCTTTATCAGCGCGTTAAGGTTTGTAAACCTGTTTTATCGCTGGCCCGATTTTACCTTCAAGCTCGACCTGTTTAATCCGAGCCACTACGCGTCTAACGCGCTGTTCCCTTCGCTTGGCGATTTTTGCATCAACATACTGTTCACCACGTGGCTGGCAGCCTTTATTTACGTAAACCGCAACTATCTGCTCAATAACATCCGCAGCAGGGCGGGTAGCTATGCTGTATTGCTTGGCTGCTCGGCATTTATAGTAGGCATATCGGCTTGGCTGCTGGAGCTGTTTAAGGGCCTGATCATTAATTCAAATATCAATTTTGATGTAACCAATGTGCTTAACTTATCGGGCCTTAGCGTAGTTGGTTTAGGGGTATTGTGCTTCGCTTTTTTAATATTCTATCTAATTAATGATGCTTTCGCGGCTATCTGCATCAAACTGCCTATTTCAAACGCGCATAAGGCTTTTGTTTTTTTAATGGTGATTGTAACGGCAACGGCTGTTTACACATGGATCAATAGCTTCAACGTTTTCTTCTTACTAATGGGTGTAATGGTGTTCATCCGGGCGTATGATTACCGTTTTGCTGATGGACGCCTCTCTGCCGTGCCCTTGCTTATCATGGTTTTTGTAGGGGCTATTATATCGTCGTTAGAGTTAAACACCTTTCAATCTATTAAAGAAATAGGGCAGCGCAAACTCCTGATAAAAAAATTGCTGGTGCCCGATGACGCCAACGTCAACGAATCATTAGGCAAGCTGGAAAAGCGCATTTTAAAAGATACCGAAGTAACAGGGGCTTTTGGAAAGCCCGGACAGGACGCCGCCCTGAAAACGCGTTTGCAAAAGCTGTATTTTGATGGTACGCTTTCGCGTTATGAGTTGAACATCCACCAGTTTGATAATAACGAGCAACCGCTGGGCACCGACACCAGCTACTCGCTGAGCGTATTTAAGGATCTGGTAATGTACAGCTCCTTTAAAGTGTCTAACTATTTTTACCGGGAGAATGAATCGTTCGGCTCGCAAAATTATTTCGCGGTGATGCCTGTGAGCGATCAGGGCGTTCGTAAAGGTTGCATCGTGATCGAGTTGCGGTCAAAAAAGCTGAACAACCCGAGGGCTTTTCCGGAGTTGCTGGTTGAGGGCGTAAATAACCAAAGCGATGAATTTAAAAACTACTCGTACGCCTTTTACACTGATGGCCGCCTGGTAACCCAAAGCGGTAATTATGTGTACGATGTGGTTAACAAAACTTTTGATGCGCCGGTAACTACCTACCGGTTTGTTACAACAAACAGCATTTATCCGGAATGGTACCGTACATTTTCGCGGCATAACCATTTGGTGTTCAAACAATCCAAACGTAATGTTATTGTGGTAAGCCGCAGCGAAAATTCATTGTTTTTTGGTGTAACCGCGCTTACCTTCTTTTTTGTACTGCTGTTGCTGTTTAGTTTGCTGGTGGTGCTTATACGCTGGTTGTGGTTGCGTATACGTATTTTATATGTGAGCGATAACCGGATAAAATGGGGCTTCCGCATCAACTTTGATAAAATATTGTACAAAACGCGTATCCAGTTCTCAATGATATTGGCTGTTGTGTTTACGCTGATTATTGTTGGTTTCATAACTTTCCTGTTCATCAGTACACAGTATAACTCACAGCAGGAGGAAATGATACGCGGTAAGATTGCCCGCATAACCGAGGCCTTTGAAAAAGGGCAGTTTAACAAGTATATCGACAATATCAACAAAGAAAAACTTACCGATTTTGACGAACTGGCCAATACCTACTCGGCCGATCTGACGCTGTTTAACCTGCAGGGCATACCGCTTATAAGTACGCAGCCAAAAATTTACGAGTATGGTTTGCACGTAAAACGCATGAATGCACGTGCGTTTATTTACATGAACAGGTTCCAGAAATCAGAGTATGTAAATGATGAGCAGATAGGCGATTTGAATTACAAATCGGTATATGCGCCGCTTAAAAACAATAAGCAGGAAACGGTAGCCTATTTGCAGTTGCCCTATTTTTCAAACGAGGTTGATTATAAAACCCAGGTTGGCGCACTGCTCAATGCCATGATAAACGTTTATGCACTCGTTTTTATAGCTATAGGGTTGCTGGCCGTTATCATCGCGAGACAAATTACCGCGCCGCTCAATTTTATTCAGAACAGCCTGAGCCGCATAATATATGGTAAGAAGAACGAGCCGATACGATGGGACCGTGACGATGAGATAGGCGCGCTGGTTAAGGAGTATAACAAAATGATAGCCGCTTTGGAGAACAGCGCGCAAAAACTGGCACAATCTGAAAGGGAGAGCGCCTGGCGCGAAATGGCCAAACAGGTTGCCCATGAAATTAAAAACCCGCTTACGCCGCTAAAGCTGGGTTTGCAGTTGCTTGATAAATCATGGAAAGACAAGGATCCCAAGTTCGACCAGAAATTTGAGCGCTTCAGCAAGTCGTTTGTGGAGCAGATAGAGAGTTTGTCGTCTATCGCCTCGGAGTTCTCGGCCTTTGCAAAAATGCCCGATACCAAAATGGTAAAGCTAAACCTGTTTGAGGTGCTTAACCAGGCTGTGATCATTTTTAAGCAGATGGATAACCTGACCATAAACTACCAGGCCCTTGAGCATCCGTTCATCATCAATGCTGACCGCGACCAGCTGCTGCGCTGCTTTAACAACTTGCTTAAGAATGCTATTGAAGCCACCCCGCCGGACAGGAACGGCGTGATAGATCTTAACTATCTCATCACCAGTAAAAACATCTTACTGAGCATTAAAGATAATGGTAACGGTATACCCGAAAATATGCGCGAGAAGATATTTGAGCCAAACTTTACCACCAAGAGCTCGGGCACCGGTTTGGGGCTGGCATTTATCAAAAACTCCATAGAAAACGCCGGCGGAAAGGTTTGGTTTGAAACCGAGCTTAACGTAGGTACTACCTTTTACTTAAGCCTGCCTTCGGCAGATGATGTTCAGTAGTGTAACTTAACAAACATACAAATCAATATAAACCATAAAGGCCTCAGCAATACTGAGGCCTTTATGGTTTATATACTTATTTTAAATGCGATAGCAGCGAGAAATCTGTTTGTGTTTATAACAAAGGGATAGATTTCTCCTCGTACCTTGTTCGAAATGACGTGCTATTATTTCCTCTTCCCAAGCTGTAAATTATTTCAGTGTAATGCTGCTTTTACCCATGCTGAAACCATCCGAATAAAGCATAACGGTATAGGTGCCTTTTTGGAATGGCGAAGGGTTTACCCAATCAATAGTGTAAGCGCTGCCGTCATCTCTGAAATCAATAGCCGTTTTGTAGCTGTATTGCATTTCCTGGTCATCAGCGGTGAAGCTGCCTGCATCGGCCGAGGTAATCAGGTTGCCGGTTGGGTCCAACACGCGTACGTAAACATCGTGCAGGGCTTTGGCTGCAACACCGTTGGGTACAAGTGTAAAGTTGATCTTAAACTTTTTAGCCGACTTAGCCTTGGTAACGTCTGACTCTTTGCCGCTATCCTTTACTTTGTAGGCCACTACTTCGGCTGCTGACAATTTTAAAGCGGCAGCTTGTTGTACCTTGGTATTCAGTTCCTGGTTTTGTTTTTCAAGTGTTGTGGCTTTTTCTGATACTGCCGCCAGGTTTGATTTCAGTGTATCGCGCTCGGTTAGTAATGATGAGTTCTGTTTTTTCAGCTCCTCAATATCGGCAGTGTATTTAGTTACAAAATAGCGGAGTTGTTTTACATCCTCACGTGCTTTGGCCAGTTCAGCGGCGGATAGTTTGCCTTTAGCCAGCTCAGCCCTCAAAACGCGGATCTTGGTTCGCAGCGAATCGTTTTTGGCCTGTAACTCGGCAGACATTTTCGTTTTAGCGCTGTTAACCAGTTCAATTTGCGCCTCAAGGCTGTCCAGTTCGGTTTTTAATCTTAACTTTTCGTCGTTAACAAACACCACCCTCGTGTCCGATTTGTTTTTTTGCAGGTACAGGTACACATCAGTACCCAGCAATGCAATAACAACAACAATTAAAAAATAAATAACGTTCGAATTCTTTTTTACCGGTTTTTCAGAAGGGTTCTCCATAAATAAGTTAGTTTAACGCTTGGCCCGCCGCGCAGGCCTGTAGCTTGGCATGTAACTATTACTTAGTGTTTTATTGTAATATTACGGCTTTCAATACCGTTTTTAATGGGTATCGCTTATCCGCTAAATTAAGTACAATATGCTTAAAACACAAAATTGGCCGATTTATTATCTGTAATAATAAAACTGTACCTGCACAGTTTATATCTTTGCAGATTAATTGATAAACCGTTTTTTGATGCGTATCTACTCCGTTGCTGTATTATACATTTTGCTGGTGCTGTCGGGTTTACGTGTGTATGCACAGCCTGCACGGGAGCTTGAGATAGCCGATAACTATAAACCCGAACCCAAGCGTGAGTTTAGGGGGGTGTGGATAGCCACTGTTGTAAATATCGACTGGCCGAGCAGTTCACGCTCGTTACCGGACAAGCAGAAAACCGAACTGCTTACTTTGCTTGATGAGCATCATGAAACCGGAATCAACGCCGTTATGCTGCAGGTACGCCCGGCTGCCGACGCGCTTTACGCCAAGAGCTTTGAGCCATGGTCAAAATACCTTACCGGGCAGCAGGGGAGGGCACCATCGCCAAATTACGATCCGCTGGAGTTTGCCGTAACCGAGGCGCATAAACGCGGTATGGAACTGCATGCCTGGTTTAACCCTTACCGGGCTACTTTTGATAAGAATTTTAACGCTGTTGCAAGCGATCATATTACCCGCTTAAAACCCGAGTGGTTTTTTACCTATGGCGGTATTAAACTGTTTAACCCGGGCATACCGGAGGTTAGGGAATACATTGTGCGGGTAGTACTCAATGTGGTTAATAATTATGATGTTGACGGTATACACCTCGATGATTATTTTTACCCGTACCCCATAGCCGGCCAGCGCATAAACGACCAGGAAGCATTTGAAAAATATGGCACCGGTTTTACCGACATAAAGGACTGGCGCCGCAATAATGTAGACGTATTGATAAAAATGCTGAGCGACAGTATACACGCACACAAGCCTTCTATGAAATTTGGTATCAGTCCGTTTGGAATATGGGCTAATAAATACCAGAACCCTGAAGGTTCTGAAACCAACGGCGGCTCATCTTATTACGAACAATATGCCGATAGCCGTAAATGGATACGTGAGGGGTGGCTGGATTACATTAACCCGCAATTATACTGGCCTATAGGTAACCGAGCGGCCGCGTTTGATAAGCTTGCCGACTGGTGGAGCAACAATACCAATAACCGGCATTTATATATCGGGCAGGCGCCATACCGTTTGCTGGAAAGAAAGACAGCCGCTTTCCGTAACCCATCTGAATTGCCTAACCAAATTAACTACCTGCGCAATAATCCGCGTGTGCAGGGCAGTGTTTACTTTAGTTCGAATTCGCTGATCAGTAATCCGCTGGGTATTGCCGATTCGTTGCGTAACACGTATTACCGTTACCCCGCATTGCCGCCGCCTATGCTTTGGCTGGATTCTGTTGCGCCTAACGTGCCGCGTAATCTCACCGTAAAGGAAACCGGCAGGGGTGTGCGCCTAAGCTGGCAGGAACCCACCCCCGCACATGATAGCGAACCGGTTTATGGCTACGTGATCTACCGTTTTGAAGAAGGTGAGCGTACTGATATCAACGACCCTAAAAATATCATCAGCATTAAGTACAACGCCGACCTGTTTTACGACGATAACACCGCGCAAAAAGGAAAACATTACTTATACATTGTAACGGCCATCGACCGTATAAAAAACGAAAGCGAGCGTTCGCCTGCTGTCGCGGTAAGCAATTAAAGGCTGATCAGTCCTTTGTTTTGCAGATTTTTCAGATACACGTCAATAGCGGAATCGCCCATGCCGTAAATGCCGTTATCTGCCCAAAAAGCCTGGTAGATAGCTGCGCGATCGGTTACTCCTTTGTTGTATATAAGCAATAATTGCTCTTCAATATAATTAAGGCCCTGATCATTGGTTTTTAAGCGTTTTAAGTGTGCTTCTAACGCAGGCTTTAATAACGTCATGTTGGCCCAAAATGGCGTGCCGGTTATAAATGCTTCAATTTTTGCGGTCTCACCTGTACAATATGCCGTCCATGCTTCGGCGGCCAGGGTCATGTCATACCCGGTGAGTTGTACCCGTATATTGTCATACAAATAATCCAGCTCGGTACCGCTTAATTCGCCCAGTCCTTTAAATTCCGGTTTACCCGGGTATTCGGCGGGGCAAACCAGGTATATGCTCTGCTCGTTTAAATCAGAGTGCAGGCGCAGCAAATTTAATACGCCCAGCAGGTTTACCTGGCAATGCAAATCGAACTCAAACCACAAGGTAATCTCGTTGTAAGGGCAGCTAAGTTTGGCAATTTCATCAATCACCTTGGTTTGATATTCGTCAGCAGGTGCGTTAAACTGCGTGGTTATCCAGGCCGACCGCAATTCCCAAAACCTGGCGGATGATATATCTTCAATAACCGGCCCCTCGGCTAATATTTCGCGCCATATCAATACGTCGCCATCAAGCCCGGTGCCGTTAAAGCCATGCAGCATGGCATCGCCGTTAAGTATATGCAGTTGTTTTTCCATAGATAATACAAAGCTACCAAATGCATTGCAACTAAAAAGCCACCCATTGGTAAATAGGTGGCTTTTAATGCGAATGTAGGTTTAGTGCGAACTATTAACTGACTTATTTGGTGTTTACCATGATTTTGCTGTAACCCTTTTCACCTTCTTTTTTCGATGCGTCTTTAGTTACATTAATGCTCTTTATGGTGTTCGGGTCAAGTTCTTTTATATCTTTCTCTGTCATTTCCTTGCCGTTTAAGTAATACGTTACACCTTTTAAGTCCGCTTTTCCTCTAAGCATAAGCCCTTGACGGAATTTTGATGTGTCTTTTTTGCCGTAGCCAATTACCACCACTTCATCAAGCTTGCCTTTTACCTTCTGGCCGGTAAACTGCGGTTTGTCGTCGTCATCGCCGTTACCGGGTATCAGCGTGCCCTGCTTTTCGCTTTCCTTGACAGCATTATCGGCCAACGGAAGATTAAATGCTATTGGTACGGTATATTGTACCCTAACAGTATTACCATTTTGTTTTCCGGGTGACCATTTAGGCGATCGTTTTAATACCCTTACCGCTTCGGCATTCATCGTTTCAGATATACCACGTAATACCTGTATATCATTTAATGATCCATCTCTTTCTACAATAAACTGAACAAATACCTTACCCGATGCTTTGTTTTTTACATCCTCTGCGGGGTACTTAATATTGGTTTGAAGATATTTAGCAAACGCCTTTATCCCTCCCGGAAACTCGGGTTGTTGCTCAACAGCGGTAAAAACCTCATTGCCTCCTTTAGGCACGGTATCAAGCGTAAGCTCCATCGGTTTTGCCTGTGCTGTCAGTGTTTGAGGTTCAATTATCTCAATTTGCTTAACTGTTTGTTTAGGCTGTTGCTTAACCGGTTCGTCAATAGTAATATATTCTGTCGGCACCACTTCGGCTACCGATTTTCCCAGTACCTTTTCGGCGGTTTTATTAATTGCCTTTACCGTTTTGTTATCGTTTATAGTAGCTGATGAAAGGATCAGCATCAGCACGAATAATGGGGCAGAGAGGCCGTATTTTAGCAACTTAACGCGCTGCGACCTGTTTTTTTGTAACATCATGATACGTTGTTTTAAAAGACTGTGATTAAAAAAGGGGTTAACTAAACTGTGTACCGGCGCATTAAAGGTTTGGTTAAGCAGCAACATGGCGTAACCTGCCCTATCGGCGCCCGCGTCAATTACCTGGCGGTCGGCTATAAACTCGTGTATGTGCTTTACGGCCTTGCGGTAAAGGTAAACTACCGGGTTAAACCAGTTGATGATGCTGATAAGCTCGATCAGCATAACGTCTGCCGAGTGCCACTGGCGGGCATGTACATGCTCATGTGCCGATACTACATCGTGTTCTGATAGTTCACCGCTTACCCGTATCTTATTAAAGAAGGAGTACGCGCCCGCCGTATGTTTGCCGATGAGCCTTTGCAGGCTGGCCAGCTGCCAGGTAAACCTGATGGCGAATGCCAGCAACCCCGCCAGGTAAGCATAGGCAATAATATGTCCTATACTAACGATGTCGTTCTCGGTACCCGTGTATTGCAGTGCAATTACCGGCGCGTTGTAAATAACCGTTTTTACCTGCTGCGTTATAAACAGGTTTTGTACCCAGTTTGCCTGTATAAGCGGCAGCAGGAACGACAATGTTGCCGATGCTACCAGGTAGATACGGTTAAGCTGAAAAAACGTTTCTTTACGAAGCAACAGGGCATAAAACCCATAAAACAAGCCCAGGTACAGGTTTGCCAGTATTAAATATTGCCACCAGGTCATAACATTTTATTTTTTTAGTTTTTCAATCAGTTTCATTATCTCGTCGGCCTCTTTGAGGTTTATTTTTTCCTTTTTTACAAAAAATGAGAGCATGCTGTTAACCGAGTTGTTAAAGTAACCGCTCAGCAACTTGTCTGACGCGAAATCCTGGTACTGCTCCTTGCTGATCACCGGGTGATATTCATGGCTTTTGCCATAGGCGGTATGCCCAACAAAACCCTTGGTTTCCAGTATCCGAATGATGGTTGATACGGTATTATAGGCGGGTTTAGGCTCGGGCAATTGCTCTATCACATCTTTCACGTATCCCTTTTTTAATTGCCATAATACCTGCATTATTTGCTCTTCGGCTCGTGTTAACTCTTTAATTTCCATATCTTTTTTTCTATTTCTTATCCTGATAAATGGCCGGTCCGCATTGCGCAAACTTTTTATCAGCAGTTATATTTATTTTGTGGTATTGTATAAACGTATTTAATAAAGCTACAAACTTTTCTTTTTTAGGCTGATCATTATCAAGCGCTTTCAGGTTTACAAGGTAGTAATCAATTTTGCCGTCGGGCTCAAAATATATACGGTGAACAAGCCGGGTAGGTTGGCCCCAGGCAAAGCCGTTATCCTTTAAATATGCGGCAAGCTCAGTAAGCATGGCCACATAGGCTTTAAAAAAATCTTGCTGACGGTTGCCATTGAATATCGCTTTTGTAGTGTCGGTATGCAGAGCACTGGCATATTGTTCATCTAACCGTGCAACAGTAAGCCCTTGCGCTGCGGCATCCTCAAAGGTTAAAGCCTTTGGCTGCGCTGCTGCTGCAACGGGTAATACTAACATGGCTATCAGAACAAGAATTTTCATCGGTTTATAATCTAAAACTAAGGTATTAGTTGTTTTTGATATTTGCAACTAAATTTTTAGTTATTTTTAAAAATAAACTTTTTACAGTCTGCATGGTTGTTATCGCACATCTATTATATACACCAATGCATATAGTTTTTCATGGTGCTGCGCGCAACGTAACCGGCAGCAAACATTATATTGAACTTAACGATGGCACGTCGTTATTACTTGATTGCGGTATGTTCCAGGGGTTGGGTGAACATACTGATGATATGAACGAGCATTTCGGCTTTAACCCGCAAAAGCTGGATTACATGATCCTTTCGCACGCGCATATTGATCATTGCGGCTTAATACCCCGCCTGATAGCCGAGGGTTTTAACGGGCCGATATTTTGCACCCCGCCAACCATGAACCTTGCGCGTATACTGCTGATGGATTCAGCACGGATACAAACGCAGGATGCCGAGTACAGCAACCGCCAGCGTAAACGCAAAGGGCAGAAACTGATAGAGCCATTGTATAACGAGGAAGATGCCATGACGGCCATGCGCCAGTTTAAGGTGGTTGAATATAACGAGGTGTACGAGATATCGCCACGAATAAAATTTACCCTTACTGATGCCGGCCACGTGGTGGGCAGCGCTGCCGTACACTTAACCATACTGGAGGAAGGAAAAGAAACCCGGATTACCTTTAGCGGTGATGTGGGCCGTTACGGCGACTTGCTGCTTAAAAGCCCGCAAACCTTTCCGCAGGCTGATTACATCTTGCTGGAATCAACCTACGGCGATTCGCTGCACAAGGACATTGGCCCGATTGAGGATGCCCTGCTGGAAGTGATACGCAATACCTGCGAACGTAAAAAGGGAAAGGTGATTATCCCCGCATTCAGTGTTGGCCGCACGCAGGAACTTTTATATGCGCTGAATGCGCTTGAGTTGCGCGGCGTGTTACCTGACGTGCCTTTTTATGTAGATAGTCCGTTATCGCTACAAGCTACCCAGGTACTGAAAGATCACCCCGAAGTGTATAATAAGAATGTAAAAGAGGTGATGAAGATAGACGATGATCCGTTCGCATTTAAAGGTCTGCGTTTTATTGAATCAACCGAAGAGTCCATTGCCCTGAATGATGATCCGCGACCATGTGTAATCATCTCGTCATCAGGTATGGCCGAGGCGGGCAGGGTAAAGCATCATATTAAAAACAACATCAACAACCAAAAGAACACCATACTGATTGTTGGCTATTGCGAACCAAATTCACTGGGTGGGCACCTGATGCGCGGCGAGCGTGAAGTATACATTTTTGGAGAGCAGTACCAGGTAAACGCCGATGTTGAAGTGATCAAATCAATGAGCGCGCACGGCGATTACGAAGACTTGCTGCATTTTGTATCCTGCCAGAATCCCGCACAGGTAAAAAAATTATTCCTGGTGCATGGTGAGTATGACGTTCAGCAAATTTTTGCGGAGAAGTTAAAAGAAAAGGGTTTTAAGGAAGTGGAAATACCTTACCAGCATAGTAGGGTTGATCTGTAAAGTCTTTTTAAGGCTGTAAAAATTTTTGTCATCTCGAACGATAGTGAGAGATCTATATGCGTTTATTAGCAAGTCGATAGATTCCTCCTCGTACCTCGTTCGGAATGACAAATTTGTATACAAGCAAAAGCACTGCCTGTTTACACTAATCCCCGGGTAGGCCAACGGTTATTGAAGTAACTAACTGCACATAATCACACCTCCCGGCCTCTTAATTTTCGGTTAGCACTAAAGATGCACTGCCTTTCGTAGAAAATTAAACAGCCGGCGAGTTTTGTTTCTTTTGATCGCTCAAAAGAAATTCAGGACAGGTAATGAAGATGCTTTATTGTTTATCAACCTTCCATTATTGGTAACTTGATGGCTATCGCCTTACCTTCTTAGGGCACGACAAATACCAGTGCCATAGCATCATGGTGGCAACAGTGCGGTAAGGCGCCCATTGCCCGGCTATCAGGGCTACAGCTTCTTTAGTAGTTTCAGGTGGCAACTGCTTTACACGTTTTAAAGCGTTTACCGCGGCCAGGTCTCCAGACGGAAATACATCGGTACGATGCAAAACAAACATCAGGTAAACATCAACCGTCCAGTTACCGATACCTTTAAGGGTGGTAAGGCAGTTGCGTACGGCATCATCAGGCATGGCGGCTATATGTTTCAGGTTGATCTCGCCGGTAAGCATAGCCTCGGCTAAATAACGAACATAGATGGTTTTTTGGCGGCTAAAGTAACAGGCTTTTAGTTCTTCGTCTGTGAGCAGCAATACCCGCGATGGGGTGATCTCCTGAATACGCTCGCGCAATTTATTTAAGGCTGATAACGCCGAAGCTAAGGACACCTGTTGCTCCAGGATAATATGCACCAGTGTTTCAAACGTATTGGGCCTGCTCCACATGGGTGGGTAGCCGTAGGTATCGATCACCATCTTCAGGTCAGCATCCTTACCGGCAAGCTCATCGCAAATAGTATGGAAGTTGGATTGATCGAAGGTGTTCATCGGGTTGGGGTGAATTTTTTGTAAACCGAGTCTTTGCTAAACTTTAACTTATTGCCTTTAATAGCAACAACCTTGTTTTTAAAATAGCCATTAAAGTGAGGTGGTTTCAAGGTGATGATATAATGAGCCGGTAAATTACTTCCCTTAACAAAACGCCAAACCGGATATAATAAACTTTGATTACCATCATTAAAATACAATGTATCAAATTTTTCCGGCTCCATTTCAAAAGATTTAAAACCTCCGTGTAATCGCATAGCAATATCATTTTTGAAGTCGGGATCTTTTGAAATTTGAAAAATGCCAACATTAACACCGCTTAATGATTGAAAAGTAAACTTAAAATCACCGGTACTATTTGGCTGCTTAATTACAGTCCAATAACACGAAGTGTCGGTTATGGCATTTACACTATGTAGTTCTATTGAATCCGCACTTATTCTACTCCAACTGCCGGAAGCTGCAAACCGGTGTGGCTCGCGTCCTTTTTTAGGTTGAAAAAGGTTAAGGTCAAAATTATTCACATTAAAGTTTTCAAACTGAAAAGTGGAATCAGCATTTAATTTAATGATGTTATAGTTTGATCCTTCCAAATTGTATAAGCCTGTAATATCACGTTTGCTTTTGCATGCCATCAGCAACATGGGTATTGCAAGTAATAAAATTATTCGGTTCATATTTTAATTCAGTTTGTCTGTCATCCTGAGCTTGTCGAAGAACTAAACGCGCGGCTCATCGCTTTGCCAATGGTTAGATAGGCTCACAATGACAAAAAAGCCCACTCATACTGTCATCCTGAGCCAGTCGAAGAACTAAACATCAGCCACAGTAATATTACTAACTTTTTTAGGATATACTCTATAGTTTTCTGATTTTTACGGGATGAACAATCTGCCGCCGCTGGCCGAGCGTATGCGCCCGGCAACCCTGGATGATTATGTGGGCCAAAAACACCTGGTTGGTCCGGGTGCTGTGCTGCGCAAGGCTATTGAAAGCGGCTCGCTCCCCTCCATGATTTTCTGGGGCCCGCCGGGGGTAGGTAAAACTACGCTGGCTTACATCATTTCACAATCGCTATACCGCCCGTTCTTTTCGCTGAGCGCCATTAACTCGGGGGTTAAGGATGTACGCGAGGTGATCGAAAAGGCATCGCTGCTGAAAGATCGGGGCGAAACCTTGCCGGTATTGTTTATTGATGAGATACACCGCTTCTCCAAATCGCAGCAGGACTCGCTGCTGGGTGCCGTGGAGCGGGGCATTGTTACGCTGATAGGCGCTACTACCGAAAACCCGTCCTTCGAAGTAATCTCCGCTTTGCTGTCGCGATGCCAGGTATATATTTTACAACATTTGTCTGAAGCCGACTTGGTAAACCTGCTGGAAAAGGCCATGAGCGAGGATGTGATCTTAAAAGACAAACACATCACCATAAAAGAACACGAAGCTCTGCTGCGCCTTAGCGGTGGCGATGCCCGTAAGCTGCTTAATATTTTTGAGCTGCTGGTAAACGCCTTTGATGGTGACAGCATTGAACTGGATAATGAGGTGGTGCTTGAACACGTACAGCAAAATATGGCGCTGTATGATAAAACCGGCGAGCAGCATTATGATATTATATCGGCATTCATCAAATCCATGCGCGGCAGCGACCCAAACGGTGCTGTATACTGGCTGGCCCGCATGATCGTGGGTGGCGAAGATCCGCTGTTCATCGCCCGGCGTATGCTCATTTTGGCATCAGAGGACATTGGTAACGCCAACCCAAACGCCCTGCTGCTGGCGCAAAGCTGCTTTGAGGCGGTGACCAAAATTGGCATGCCCGAGTCGCAATTGATCCTGTCGCAAACCGCTATCTACCTGGCAACATCACCCAAGAGCAACTCAGCAACTACCGCCATTGGCGAAGCTATTGCCCTGGTTAAACAAACCGGCGATCTGCCCGTACCCCTGCACCTGCGTAACGCGCCAACCAAGCTGATGAAGAACATTGGTTATGGCAAAAATTATAAGTACGCGCATAATTTTGAGGGGAATTTTACTGATTTGGATTTTTTGCCGGAAGCTATCAGGGGCCGCAAAATATACCAGCCGGGCGTAAACTCCAAGGAAAACGAGATCAGGGAAAAACTCAAAAAGCTTTGGGGCAACCGGTATAAATATTAACCGTTGGGTAATTTTTGCTATTTTAACAGCCGGTTCCCCTATTGCTGCATGGCCATGCCTTGCAAAAACCAAGGCCGTTGTAACAATAGGGTAATTTTATAATCTTAGTAAAAACCTCTGTTAACACAATGACCTCAACTTTCATCAGCCACGAGTTAAAATCATTCTGGCGGGCAAAAAATACCGGTAAAAATATTGCGGTACGAATAGTGATGGGCCTGTTGATCCTTTATCTGCTGGGCTCTATCCTGGTAATAGGCTTCGCACTTGACAAAATCCTGGAAGGAATATATAAAAACCAGGATATTGTTGCACCATTTTGTGGAATACTACTCCTTTACTTTCTGTGTGACTTGCTACTACGCCTGCAATTGCAGGAGCTCCCAACATTAAAGGTTCAGCCTTACCTGCATTTGCGCGTAAAGCGCAACACAGTGATCAAGTATCTTTCGGCGGTTTCTATGCTGTCTTTTTTTAACTTGTGGCCATACCTGCTATTTTCATTTTTTATATTCAAGGTAATCGCGCCTGACAGCGGTGTTGCCGCGCTGGCTTTTTTTGTCGCCATAACCGGCTTTATGGTTTTTAATAATTACCTGGCGCTGTACATTAAGCGCCGCTCAAACCTTAACGGGTGGATCTTTCTGGCGGTTTCGGCAGTGCTGATCCTCATTAACGCGGGCGATTTTATGTGGCATTTTTACTCCATAAAAGCTATTTCATACAGCTTTTTTGGTAAGATGATGACCACGCCTGCCCTTGCATTGGTGCCTGTTGCTTTGGCGGCAGTAATGTTTTACATCAACTTTTTGTTTTTAAAGGCCAATCTGTACCTGGAGGATTTGAATGCCAACAAAGCATCATCATATAAAAACAGTACCGATTACCCGATACTTAACCGCTTTGGTAGCGTTGGCGATTTGGTAGCGAACGAGATTAAGCTGATCTTCCGCAATAAGCGGCCCCGCTCCGCCTTGATCATGGGCTTGTTCTTTATGCTGTATGGCCTGTTCTTCTACCCTAACCCGGCATTTAAAAACAACGAGGGTTTCAAGGTATTTGTCGGCATGTTCATGACGGGTATTTTCATCATCAACTACGGGCAGTTTATGTTTAGCTGGCAGGCCTCGCATTTTGATGGCATACTGGTGAGCAAAGTAAAATTTACCGATTTTCTGAAAGCCAAATACCTGCTGTTTACGGGCGTATCAACTGTAGCGTTTATCCTTACCATACCTTATGTTTATTTTGGTTGGCGTGTGGTGTTGATCCACTTTGTGATGTACCTGTGGAACCTGGGTGTTAACACCACCATTATATTATACTTTGCAAACCGCAACCACAGGCGTATTGACCTCAGCAAAGGCGCGTCCTTCAATTGGGAAGGCGTTGGCGCTACTCAACTCCTGGTATCTATTCCGTTACTGGTAACACCCTTTGTGCTTTATGCACCGCTAAGATACTTTGTAAATAGCAACGTAGCTTTAGCAGTGCTGGCCGCTGTAGGGGTAATATGTATTGCGCTACGCCCGTTCTGGATCAAAAAACTGGAACAGGACTTTATAACTAAAAAATTTAAACTGGCCGAAGGCTTCAGAGCTAAATAAATCCATGATCGAAGTAAAAGATATTGTAAAGGTATATGCCGGCAAGGCCGTTGTAAATGTACCTCAGCTTGAAATTAAAGCAGGCGAAAGTATTGGCCTGGTAGGCAATAACGGCGCGGGTAAAACCACCCTGTTCCGCATGGTGCTTGATCTGATCCGTGCCGATAAAGGCGAGATCCTGTCAAAAGGCCAGATTGTTGCCGGTAACGAGCATTGGAAAAATTATACCGCCGCTTACCTTGATGAGGGCTTCTTGATAGACTATCTTACCCCCGAAGAATACCTGTATTTCATCGGCGGACTGAATGGCGAAAGCAAGGCGCACGTAGATGACTTTTTAACCACCCTTGCCGAGTTTTTTAACGGCGAGATATTAAAACGCGGTAAATACATCCGCGACCTGTCAAAAGGTAACCAGGCTAAAGTAGGTATTGCTGCCTGCTTGCTGCAAAAGCCGGAGTTGCTGATGCTGGACGAACCTTTTGCCAATATCGACCCATCGACACAGATCCGTCTGAAAAATATTTTGAAGGAACTGAGCAGCCAGCGCGGGGTTACTACCATTGTATCAAGCCATGACCTTAACCACATTACCGATGTGAGCGACCGTATTATTCTGATGGAAAAGGGCGTTATTATAAAAGACATCGCCACAGGCTCATCAACCCTGGCTGAGCTGGAAGACTATTTCGCGGTAGGTCAAAGTTTTGAATAATATGTATACCATACGCCAAGCTAATATAAACGATGCCGCTACCATAGTGCAATTAGCCCAGGAAATCTGGTGGCCAACTTATTCGCCTATATTGGAAAAAGAGCAGATTGAATACATGCTCGGCACCATTTACGCGCCTGAGGTAATTGAACGCCAGGTTGAAACCGGCGAACAAACCTTTTTGCTTTTGTTGGAGGATGATCAGGCAGTGGGTTTTGCCGCTTACTCGCAACGCGAAGATAATCCGGAAGTATATAAACTGCACAAGCTATACTGCCTGCCCGCTATGCAGGGCAAAGGCTACGGCAAAGCGCTGATAAACAAAATAGTTAAGCATGTTAAAGCTACCGGAGCCGATAAGCTCGACCTGAATGTTAACCGCCACAACAAAGCCAAAGGCATGTACGAGAAGATGGGCTTTGAAGTAATTTACGAGGAAGATATACCCATCGGGCCCTACTTTATGAATGACTATGTGATGCGGAAGGAGTTATAGATATGATCTAATGTATTATGGAATAACTAAAAAGCACAACCTATCATAATCTAAATTCCGGCCTTTTAATTTTCGGTAGCACTGATGGTGCACTACCTTTCAAAGAAAATTAAACAGCCAGCGATTTTTGTTTCTTTTGTTCGCATAAAAGAAATTTAGGACAAGTAATAAAGCTCCTTTTAGTGCTTTTATTAAGTGGTTCTGCTCTAATCATCGTCTATCTGCTCTTGGCCGCAGAGGCCAGTTACTTTGTCTTAGACACAAAGTAACCAAAAGTCAAGCCGGAAAAAACCTTCAGCCGCACAGGCCATATTCATGGCCCGGTTTTCTGGCAGGCCTACGCGCTTTTTGATTTGCTTCTCTATCTTTATAAAATATAAAAACGCGTCATTGCGAGGTACGAAGCAATCTCTTTAGGACATTCTTCAAGCAAATCGCTCGGGGATTGCTTCGTACCTCGCAATGAAGCGATAGTAAAACGACAGATATCTTTATCATAAAAAAGCCCTGCAAGCTTAATGCCGGCAGGGCTTTGGTGTAAAATTAACTATTATAGAAGGCTGAAAGCTTTAGCCGGAGCATCTGCTTTCAGCAAGGTCTATTGCTTATGAGCAACCCATTGAGTTACCACAATTCAAACACTTATAGCAGGTGCCAGAACGTACCGTGGTATGGCCACAAACATTACAGCTTGGGGCATCGCTTTGTACGCCCATGCTCAAATCAACCGATAGCTGGTGCTTAGCGCCGCCCTTGCTTTCTGCAGCAGTTACAGGTTTTGCTGGTTCGGGTGTGTACACGTTGGTTTCATCGGTATTGTAATCACTGTCATCAAAACCGTGGCCTACTACCGCTTTGTCTTCGGTAATTACATGCACCAGGTCGGTACGGTTGAGGTACTCGTAACCCAGCATCCTGAAAATGTAGTCGATGATGGAAGTAGCGCTCTTGATGTTGGCGTGGCCCATTACCATACCTGCCGGTTCAAAGCGGGTAAAAGTAAATTTCTCTACATACTCCTCAAGCGGCACACCATATTGTAAACCTACCGATACGGCAATGGCAAAACAGTTCATCAACGAACGGAAGGTTGCGCCTTCTTTGTGCATATCCACAAAGATCTCTCCCAATGTACCATCCTCATATTCACCTGTGCGAACGAACACTGTTTGCCCGTCAACACTGGCTTTTTGCGTATAGCCACGACGTTTAAATGGCAGGTTCTTTTTTTGCACCACGCGCGATAGCTGGCGCATAAAGCGGGTATCTTTTGATTTTTCAATGATGGCCATCGCTGCTTCCAAAACCTGGTCGGCAGTAAGGTCGCTCAGCTTAACGTTGGCAGCCTCGCCCAATACTTCCTCAACAGATTCAAGCGATTCTTCAGCCTCTTCCTTAACGTCGGATTTGGTTGAAAGCGGTTGAGATAGTTTACAACCATCACGGTAAAGGGCGTTAGCTTTTAAGCCCAGTTTCCATGATAGCTCGTAGCAATCTTTTATCTCATCAACCTTAGCCTCGTTTGGCAGGTTGATTGTTTTTGATATCGCACCAGATAAGAACGGCTGTGCAGCCGCCATCATTTTGATGTGGCCATGCGCGTGGATATAACGCTCGCCTTTGGCGCCGCATTTGTTGGCACAATCAAATATTGGGTAGTGCTCCTCTTTCAAGTAAGGCGCGCCCTCAATAGTCATGGTACCGCAAACGTACTCGTTAGCCTCGGCAATTTGTTTTTTGCTGAAACCTAAGCTGCGCAGCAGGTTAAAATCAGGCGCGTTATATTGCTCGGCAGTAAATCCAAGGCGTTTAACCGCTTCTTCGCCCAAAGTCCAGATGTTGAACGCGAATGATATTTCAAAAGCAGACACAACTGCTTTATCCAATTTTTCAAGCTCAGTATCGGTAAGGCCTTTAGCTTTCAGGCTTTCCAGGTTAACATGCGGCGCGCCTTTTAAAGTAGCGGCACCTTTAGCGTAGTTTACAATGGCAGTAATTTCGTGCTCTTTGTAACCTAAGTTCTGTAAAGCTTCAGGCACGGCCTGGTTAATAATTTTAAAGTAACCGCCGCCTGATAGTTTTTTGAATTTAACCAGCGCGAAGTCAGGCTCAATACCGGTGGTATCGCAATCCATAACTAAACCAATGGTGCCTGTTGGCGCAATAACGGTAGTTTGCGCATTGCGGTAACCGTGTTTCTCACCCATTTCAACAGCTTTATCCCAGGCGTTGCACGCGGCAGAAAGCAGGTAATCCGGACAAACCTTTTGGTCAATTCCCGGAGGCAGTATCTCCAAACCTTCGTAGTTTTCGGTCGAATTATAGGCCGCGTAGCGGTGGTTGCGCATTACACGCAGCATGTGTTGTTTATTATCCTCGTAACGGCGGAAGGTACCCAGCTCGCGGGCTAACTCGGCTGAAGTAGCGTAAGCAGTACCTGTCATGATAGCGGTAATAGCGCCGCCAATAGCACGAGCTTTATCACTATCGTAAGGGATGCCGTTAACCATCAAAGCCGAACCCAGGTTAGCATAGCCTAAACCAAGCGTACGGTAATCGTATGATAGTTCGGCAACTTCTTTTGACGGAAATTGCGCCATCAGTACGGAGATTTCTAATACCACTATCCATATACGGCAGGCGTGCTCGTAACCTTTAACATCAAACACACGGGTTTCTTTGTTAAAAAAGTGCGCCAGGTTGATGGAGGCCAGGTTACATGCGGTATTATCCAAAAACATGTACTCTGAGCATGGGTTTGAGGCGTTGATACGGCCACCTTCAGGGCAGGTATGCCACTCGTTGATGGTGGTATCATATTGCACGCCCGGATCGGCACAAGCCCAGGCCGCGAAAGCGATATCATCCCAAAGTTTTTGTGAGGATATTGACTTAACGGTTTTGCCATTCATGCGGCCAACCAAATCCCAGTTTTTACCCTCGTTTAGCGCGTGGAAAAAACTGTTTGGTATACGTACCGAGTTGTTTGAGTTTTGGCCCGATACCGTGCGATAAGCCTCGCCCTCGTAATCAGACGAATAACCAGCGGCAATAAGCGCGGCTACTTTTTTCTCTTCTTCAACTTTCCAGTTTACAAAACCTTCAATTTCGGGATGATCCAGATCAAGGCAAACCATTTTGGCCGCGCGGCGTGTTGTACCACCCGATTTGATGGCGCCTGCTGCCCTGTCGCCTATTTTTAGGAATGACATCAGGCCTGATGAATAACCACCGCCTGATAGCTTTTCGTTCTCGCCACGGATTTTAGAAAAGTTGGTACCTACACCCGATCCGTACTTAAAGATCCGGGCTTCACGTACCCAAAGGTCCATAATGCCGCCCTCGTTCACCAGGTCATCATCAACAGAAAGGATGAAGCAGGCATGCGGCTGCGGGCGCTCATAAGCCGAGGTTGATTTGGTAAGCGTTTCGGTAACCGGGTCAATATAATAATGCCCCTGTGGTTTTCCGGTAATACCGTATGAGGTATGTAAACCGGTATTGAACCATTGCGGAGAGTTTGGCGCTGCCAACTGCCCGGTAATAGTGTAAACTATCTCGTCATAAAAAATCTGGGCATCCTGCGGGGTGGCGAAGTAACCATAACGGCTGCCCCATTCCTTCCAACAGTTTGCCATACGGTGGGCAACCTGTTTAATGCTTTTTTCTGATCCGGTAGTACCGTCAGGTTGTGGTACACCGGCTTTACGGAAATATTTTTGAGCCAAAATATCAGTTGCCACCTGCGACCATGACGCCGGTACTTCAACATCGTTCATCTCAAACACCGCATCGCCCGACGGATTGCGGATAACGGATGAGCGTTTTTCGTACTTGAACAAGTCGAACACCGGGGTGCCCTCTGTGGTAAAATACCTGCTGAATTTCAATCCTTTGCCGCCTGAAGCCGCTGATTTTTTTGGAATGTTTTTGCCCATAGCTAATAATATTATTGATCTGTCAGTTTATACTTTTATGATTTGATTGTGTCAGTAAAAAAATCTATAAGAGTTTTTAATCAAATTTACCGTGGAGAAGGGTTGCGCACAATTTGAGTTTTCCACATACCAACATAGTTGTTCATCGCTTTTGGTATACCCTACCGTAGGAAGTTAAAATATCGGCATTTTGCAATGTGGAAAATTAAAAAATCACGATTTTTTAAGGCGGATTTAACAATTTTTACTATATAAATCTGATTGCCTTTTGTTTTAAAAAACTACATTTATTTTTTTAAAACATTCACGATGAAAAAAACGCTCTTACTACTCCTGTTCACAGTATCTGCTTATATAGTTAACGCCCAGGATACAGCCAAATTGTACAACCCCAGCGCCGATGCCAGGCTGCAAATAAGCCAGGCCGTTAAACAAGCCGCGAAAGAACATAAAAACGTACTGTTGCAAATCGGCGGCAACTGGTGTATATGGTGCCTCAGGTTTAATGAATTGGTGACCAAAGATACCGATCTGAATAAATACCTGAATGACAATTATGTAACCGTTCACCTTAACTACAGCAAGGAGAATATGAATGAAGCGGCATTGGCCTCGTTAGGATATCCGCAGCGTTTCGGCTTTCCGGTTTTTGTAATACTGGATGACAAGGGCAACCGCCTGCACACGCAAAACTCGGGCTATCTGGAAGAAGGCAAGGGGCACAGCAAAGCCAAGGTGATGGAATTTTTACAGGGATGGGCACCTGCCGCGCTTGATCCGAAGACCTATAGTAAAAAAGCGAAGTAATGATATAAGCTTTACCTGTAACAACATTGTTAAAGCGCTTCAGCTTAAAAATAAATAGTTTTGGTATCAAACTGACTGACGTATTAATATGAAACGAAAACTACTTATCTCGGGCTTGTTGCTAACAGGCCTTGCCTCGGGCGCATTCGCGCAGGAGAAGGTTGACGCTGCTATGGTGCAAAAAATCCGGGAGGAAGGCTTGCAGCGCTCCAAAGTAATGGAAACCGCTTTTTACCTTACGGATGTATCGGGGCCGCGTTTGGCCGCATCGCCGGGGTTAAAACGTGCGCAAAACTGGGCGGTAAGCCAGTTTACCAAATGGGGCCTGGTTAACGCCAAACGCGAACCCTGGGGTAAATTCGGTAAAGGCTGGGAAGTACAAAAAAACTATGCCGCCATCACCGTGCCTTACTATCATGCCATCATCGCTATACCAAAAGCCTGGACGCCTGGCACCAACGGCCCTATAAAAAGTGAAGTGGTGCTTGTTAAGGCTGATACCATTACCGATCTGGATAAATACAAAGGCAAGTTGCAAGGCAAAGTGGTGATATTTGATGTAGCCACTACCCTTAAGCCCGGCTTTACCGCCGATGCTGAGCGTTATGCCGACAGCACCCTTACCAAAATGGCCGAGGCTAAACCGCAAGGCCCCCGCCAGCAACGCCCCGCTAACTTTGCTAACTCGCCGCAGTTTGCCGCCATGCGCCGCGCGAGGGCAATGCGTACCGCGATCAACGAATTTTTGAAATCCGAAAACGTTGGCCTGATATTAAGTATGGCCCGTGGTACTGATGGTACGGTATTTACCACCAACGGCGCATCATATGCCGACACGGCCAAGGCTGTTGCCCCCGAACTGGAAACCAGCGGCGAGGATTACCTGCGTATTTTACGGCTGGTAAAAGGCGGACAGAAAGTGGAGCTCGAGGCCGACATAAAAACGCAATTTTTTACCGAGGATATGCAGGAGTACAATGTAATTGCTGAAATTCCGGGTACTGACAAGAAGCTGAAAGATCAGGTGGTGATGCTTGGCGGTCACCTCGACTCATGGCATGCCGCTACCGGCGCAACAGATAATGCAGCAGGCAGCGCCGTAATGATGGAGGCTATGCGTATACTTAAAGCTGTTGGCTTTAAACCCAAGCGCACCATCCGCGTTGCTTTATGGAGTGCTGAGGAGCAGGGCTTGCATGGCTCGCGCAACTACGTGCTTAATCATTTAGGCGACCCTAAAACCATGGAGCTAAAACCTGATCAAAAGAAAATATCAGCTTACTATAACCTGGACAACGGTACCGGTAAAATACGCGGTATTTACCTACAGGGCGACAGTGCCGCCGGACCAATATTCCAGGCATGGCTTGATCCGTTTAAAGATTTGGGCGCAGGCACCGTTACCGTTGGCAACACCGGTGGTACCGACCACTTAGCGTTTGACGCGGTGGGTATCCCGGGCTTCCAGTTCATCCAGGACGCATTGGACTACGGCACCCGCACCCACCATACCAACCAGGATACTTACGACCGCCTGGTTGAGGACGACCTGAAACAAGCCGCTACCATCGTAGCGTCTTTTGTTTACCATACCGCCCAGCGTGCCGAGATGATACCGCGCAAGGAACAACCCAAACCACAAGGAACAAATTAAAATTTATAAACAGAAGAGCCGCATAATTGCGGCTCTTCTGTTTATAGTCATCATATTAAACTCTTATCCTAAACTTCTTTTGAGCGATCAAAAGAAGCAAAGATTGCCGGCTGTTTAATTTTCTGTATGTGTTAATAATCAAGTTACAGGTTTCTCCTCGTACCTGGTTTGAAATTACAGCGGTTTTTGCTTTAGGAGTTAATCGATTGATCCCTTTCCTTTTCCTGAAAGCGTTGAACGATACCAATCGCTCCCTCAACCGCATCACTCAGTACGGTTATAAACGACCCGGGTTGGGCAAGGCTTATCACATGCTCAATCGACTCAATCGGTTTGTGGGTGATGATCTCATACGACATCTCCGGTTTTACCTCGCGCATGCCCTCAATCATCAGGCCTGTTATATTCTCCTTGGTCCGGCCACGCAGGTGGTGTTCCTGCCTTAACACCACATGGTCGAACATGGAAGCGGCTATGCGGCCCAACTCGCGCATGTCTTCATCTCTACGGTCGCCGGTACCGGCAATCAGTCCAATTTTATGTGGCGAATCAATTTGCGATAAAAACTCTCGTACACCGTTGTAACCATCAGGATTATGCGCAAAATCAACCATAAAGCGGAAATCCTTAAAGTCAAAAATGTTCATCCGCCCGGGCGTTTGTATGGCCGATGGTATAAAGGTGCTTAACGATATGCGGATGTCCTCAGTTTTAAAGCCCCATAAAAAGGTAGCTAAGGTAGCCGCCATTACGTTATCAATCATGAAAGGCACTGTACCGCCAAAGGTGAGCGGTATGGCAATGGTGCGTTCAACCCGTATCTTCCAGTCGCCTTTTATAATGGTGATAAAACCATTCTCGTGCACGCAGGCTATACCGCCGCGCTTGCAATGTTCTTTAATTACCGGGTTATGCTCGCTGCGGCTAAAGTAAGCGATGTTACAGTCGGCCCTTTTGCCAATACGCACACAGTAAGGGTTGTCGGCATTTAACACGCCCCAGCCATCCTTTTTAACCGAGTTGATCACCACGCTTTTTACGCGTGTCAGGTCGTCTAGGTCGTGAATGTCTGATATGCCGAGGTGATCTTCCTGAATATTTGTTATTACACCGATATCGCAACGGGTAAAGCCCAGGCCTGAGCGCAGTATGCCGCCGCGTGCAGTTTCAAGCACGGCAAAATCAACCGTAGGGTCTTTAAGTATAAATTCGGTGCTTACCGGGCCGGTGGTATCGCCCTTTACCAGCAAGGTGTTTTGTACATAAATGCCATCGCTGGTGGTGTAACCAACACGCCTGCGGTTGTTTTTAACAATATGCGCAATCAGGCGCGTAGTTGTTGTTTTTCCGTTGGTGCCGGTAACCGCAATAATAGGAATACGCGCAGATTTCCCCTGCGGATAAAGCATGTCCAATACGTGTCCGGCAACGTTGCGTGGCAAGCCTTCGCTTGGGGCAACGTGCATCCTGAAACCCGGCGCGGCATTTACCTCAAGCACTACCCCGCCGGTGTTAGGCAGCGGTTCGGTCAGGTTTTCAGCCATAATATCTATACCGCAAATATCCAGACCGATGATTTTGCTGATACGCTCGGCATAAAAAATATTTTGCGGGTGTACATGGTCGGTAACATCAATGGATGTGCCGCCGGTGCTCAGGTTGGCAGTCGATTTCAGGAATACCTGTTCACCGTCAGCAGGTATACTATCCAGCGTATAGTTCTTTTTTTCGAGCAGGTCGAGCGTGTCGCGGTCAACGGTTATCTCGGTCAGTACATTTTCGTGCCCGTAACCGCGGCGCGGGTCGCTGTTCTCCCTGTCTATCAGTTGTTGTATGGTTGATGTGCCGTCGCCTTTAACATGCGCGGGTACGCGCAGCGCGGCGGCCACCATTTTGTTATCGATCACCAGCACACGGAAATCGTAACCCGTAACATAACGCTCTACAATTACCCTGCGCGATATTTTGGCAGCGTGCTCATAGGCGGCAACAGCATCCTCACGTGTTTTAATATTTACGCTGATGCCCCGGCCATGATTACCGTTCAGCGGCTTAAATACCAGCGGGAAACCAACGTGGCTGATCACCTTATCCACCTCATCTGCCGAAGCAATGGTCATGCCCTTGGCAACTGGTATAGCTTGTTCCTGCAGCAGGCGTTTCGTTTCCTCTTTATTGCTGGCAATATCAACGGCAATGCTGCTGGTGTGCTCGGTCATGGTGGCGCGTATACGTACCTGGTTTTTACCGTAACCCAGCTGTACCAACGATTGGTTGTTGAGCCTGATCCACGGTATATCCCGGCTGATAGCTTCCTCAACGATAGAGCCCGTGCTTGGCCCTAAGCGGGTTTGCTCGCGTATCTCGCGCATTTTCTGAATGTCGGCTTCAAGGTTGTACTCCCTGCTTTCAATCAAAGCCTCGGCAATGCGCACGGCAGCTTCGGCCGCGTAGATGCCTACCTTTTCTTCAACGTAGTTAAACACTACGTTATACACGCCTGCGGTTTTGGTTTGGCGGGTGCGGCCAAAACCGGTATACATGCCGGCAAGGGTTTGTATCTCCAGGGCGATGTGCTCAATTACATGCCCCATCCAGGTGCCGGCAATTACGCGCTCAAAAAAACCGCCCGGTACACCCGGCGAGCAGCGGTGGTTGTACATAGTAGGTATGAGCGCCTTTAAACGCTCGTAAAAACCATCTATGGCGTTAGTAGGGCGGTGCTCCATATCTTCGAGATCAAGCCGCATTTGTATGAGTTTTTTACGGCTGATGCTCCAGATGTTAGGGCCGCGCAACACCTGTATATTTTCTATTTTCATGTATGAATTCCGGGCTGATGTTTTTGTGCTTAAATCTACTGAAACGTATCAACGCTGTAAAGTTTTTAATGTTTATCAGTGCATTAATTTTAATTTAAAGTGTTGATTTAAGGCTATTTTATATTACTTTGTGTAAAAACGGAGGTAAAAGGCATGGATGTCCCGAAAGGAAAGTTAATCATAATAGGCGGAGCAGTTGATATGGGCAGTAACGTAAGCGCCCAGGAACATATTTTACAGCCTGATTATATCAAGTTTTTTGAGAAGGGCATTCTGCGGAGGATAATTACCGAATCGGCCAAACACGAGGGCTCAACGGTCGAGGTGATCACTACCGCATCGCAAATACCGGAACTGGTGGGAGAGGAGTACATCAAATCGTTTAACCAGTTAAACGTAGAGCATGTAAATGTGCTGCATATTAAAAGCCGCGAAGATGCGGCGAACGAGGACTATCTCGACCGTATACGCAAAGCGGATGTGGTAATGTTTAGCGGCGGCGATCAGCTTAGGCTTACCGCTATTTTTGGCGGCACCCGGTTTTTACAGATACTGAAACAACGCTATCAAAAGGAGCATTTTGTAATTGCCGGAACGTCGGCCGGCGCTGCGGCGGCATCAACGCACATGATCTACCGTGGGCAAAGCAATGAGGCCCTGGTAAAGGGTGAAGTGCAGATAACCGCCGGTTTAGGTTTTATAGACGGTGTTATTGTTGATACCCACTTTGTACAGCGTGGCCGCATCGGGCGTTTATTTTACGCAGTAGCCAGCAATCCCGGCATACTCGGCATAGGTTTGGGCGAGGATGCTGGCCTGCTGGTAACGGAAGGCAACGTGATGGAAGCCATCGGCTCCGGGCTGATTATATTGGTAGATGGGAAGAGCATTGTAGAAACGAATATTTACGATGTGGAGATAGGCAGCCCGGTTTCTATCGAAAACCTGAAGGTGCACGTAATGTCGATATTTGATAAGTATGAGTTGCACCAGCACCGCATGCTCATCAAAAAGGCAGTAAAAATAGAAGAGGGAGTGTTTTTAACTGTACCTGATACTAGCGACTTGCAATAAAGTAGTGAGTAGTCAGAAGTGAATGGTGAGTTGTTGATAATAAGATGTCATCCTGGGCTGTCGAAGGGTGTGAGCGTTGGGCTAAGAGGCGGCGAATGGTTAGACGGGCTCACCATGACAAGGAGAATATCGAATAACAAGGTCTGTCACTCTGTGCATCAATCATAAACCATATATTTTTGCGTTAATGCCTGAATGACAGGTGAGCATTCATTTAATAAGTAAACCTTCAGTTAATAACAGATGAAACTAATCATTCACGGTGGCTTCTTTAGCGAATCGCAAACTAACCAGGAGGTTAAGCAAGCCAAACAGGTGGCCCTGCGCGATATTGTTCAGGCAGGATATAAATACCTTGAAACCCATAATGCTTTAGAAACCGCCGTATATACCGTGCGCCTGTTAGAAGATTGCGAACTTTTTAACGCCGGTACCGGCTCCCAGATACAAAGCGATGGCAAGATACGCCTCAGCGCCTCGCTGATGGATGGTAAAACGCAACGCTTTTCGGGCGTTATTAATATTGAAGATGTAAAAAACCCCATTTGCATTGCCGAAAAGCTGATGGCTTATGATGACCGGGTGCTCAGTGGCAAGGGCGCGCTTGATTTTGCCCGCGAGAATGGTTTTAAATACCATAACCCCGAAATACCCCAGCGCCGCAAGGAGTATGAAAAAAAACTGAGCGACTCTATCCGTTTAGGTACCGTTGGCTGCGTAGCGCTTGATATTTACGGCGATATCGCGGCAGCTACATCAACCGGTGGTAAGGGTTTTGAAATACCCGGCCGGGTGAGCGATTCGGCTACGGCTGCGGGTAATTATGCCAATGCTTTTGCAGGTGTATCGTGCACCGGGGTGGGTGAGGATATTGTGAGCGGTGCCATTGCAGCTAAAATTGTTACCCGCGTTACTGATGGCTTTACGCTCCATGCCGCGTCAGACAAAACCCTGGATGAGCTAAAGCCGTATAATGGTTTCGCAGGTATAATAGCCATTGCCGCCAATGGCGATATTTACCACGATGATACCCACCCCTACATGGTTTGGGCCCTGCATGATGGTGAAGTAGAAGTGTTTGAGTAAAAGGCGCAAGCTATTGTTTATCTGCTGATTAGTATTATATTTGATTAGTTTAAACCATTGTAAATCCGCTACAAAGCAGTACATGAAGTATTTTTTATTTCTTTTTTTATGTTTTACCGGTCTTTCTGCTTCCGCGCAGTGGTGGCGTATCGGTCCGTTAAAACATAAACGCTACCCGCAGATAGCGCCTGTAAAAAACTATGTTTTCAATAAAAATTACATCCTTGGTTCATCGCAGGTAAAACCGGTGCCAATCAAGGCGGTTAAACTACGCAGCTACTACGATCTTACGCAGGCCGAAAACCGCTTTATGAAAAGCGCCCAGCATAATATGCGCTTTCGCGAATATAACATAGCCAGCTATAACTTTAGCGATTTGGCTAAGGTTTATATGGAGCTTAACCGCCTGTCAGAAGCCAAATGGTTTTTGCTGCAGAGCAACCGGATATCGCGTTTGCAGAATGACCACAGGCACACTTTTTTGAACCTGCTTTCGCTTGCATCAGTAAAAATTGATATGGGCGATGTTAGCCTGGCCCGTGAAGACCTGATTGAGGCACGCGGCATAGCCAACGCACGCGGCTGGCGCAGTGAGTCGGCAGAAGTTGACAAAAAGATACAATCCATAAAAGATGTACGTAACTCGGCACCCAAAGCCGAACTTAAATATGCCGATATGCCCCCGGCTGAAACCAAATCAAAATAAATTAAGCTTTTTGTAACAAAAGGGTAATTTCAGGCATCAATTACAATAGAAATCAAACAATATCGTATTATTGTTATTCAATAGTTTACGATACAGGACAGCCCGGATGGCTGTCTTTTTTTACATTATTAATTTACAAAGGCACAAGTATTGATGTTGGTTATAAACCCCGACCTAAAAACGGTAAAAGATATGTTTAAGAAATTATATGCTGTGTTGGTTATCGGCGCTGCGCTCTCTTGCCAGGCCTCTCCATCAAAACCTACAAAAGTACCCGGCTCTAATGATCTGCAGCCTGATGAGCAGCAATCCATCGTGTTACAAAACGTAACCGAAATGGTTACCAAATACAACTATAAAAAGATCGATCTGAACGACTCCATCTCAGGGGTGATATTTGACCGTTATATAAAAGCGCTTGACGGTAACCACAATTACCTGCTTGAGTCGGACGTGAAGGATTTTGAAAAATTCAGGCTGATGCTTGATGATGATATGAAAGCCGGTAACCTGGCCAACGTATTTTATATTTTTAACGTTTACCAAAAGCGTTATAACGACCGCATTAATTACTCGATCAAAAAGATCAACGATAACTTTGATTATGCTAAGGATGAAACCTTCACTTATGACCGTGAAAAGCTTCCTTGGGTAAGTTCCGCGCAGGAACTGGACAAGCTTTGGAGCGGTCGTGTAAAGTACGATCTGCTTAACCTGAAGCTGGCCAATAAGGATATGGCCAAAAATAAGGAGACACTGCGCAAGCGTTATCAAAACCTGCTGTCGCAGTCGAACAAGCTGTCAAATGCGGACGTATTCCAGATATTTATGGATTCGTTTACCGAGGCTGTTGATCCGCATACCAATTATTTTACGCCATCAAACGCGGCGAATTTTAATATCGAGATGTCGCGTTCGGTACAAGGTATAGGCGCTTCGCTGCAATCAGAAAATGAGTATGTAACTATCAAAACCATTGTTCCGGGTGGCCCGGCTGATAAAAGCAAGCAGATCAGTGTTGACGACCGTATTGTTGGTGTGGCGCAAGGTAAAACCGGCGAGTTTCAAAATATCATCGGCTGGAGGATAGAGAATGCTATCGCCATCATCCGGGGTACTAAAGGTACTGTAGTAAGGTTGGAGATTTTACCGGCAGGCGCTACTGCGGGCAGCAAACCAAAAGTGGTTGAAATGGTGCGCGAAAAGATCATCTTGAAAGATCAATCAGCCAAAAAAGAGATCAAGACATATAACCAGAATGGTAAAAACTTTAAGATCGGTATTATCTCCATCCCGGCCTTTTACCTCGATTTTGACGATTACCGTTCAGGCAACCCGAACTATAAAAGTACAACCCGCGATGTTAAGCTGATATTAGACAGCCTGAAGCAAGCAAAGGTTGACGGTGTGGTGATCGATCTTCGTCAGAATGGCGGCGGCTCGTTAACTGAAGCTATTGAGCTTACCGGTTTATTTATTAAGGATGGCCCGGTAGTACAGGTTAAAGATGCCCGTAACCAGATTGAGGTTGATAAGGACGAGGATCCGGATATTGCCTACAGTGGCCCGCTGCTTGTAGCGGTTGACCGCTTCAGTGCCTCAGCTTCTGAAATTTTTGCCGGTGCTATTCAGGATTATGGTCGTGGCATTATAGCAGGTACACAAACTTATGGTAAAGGCACTGTGCAGAGCGCGATCAATTTGGATAAGGTGATTACCACCACACTAAGCGAAAAAATATCATCGCTTGTAGGTAAAACAAAAACGGTAGGTACCGGCAGCCAGAACAAATTTGGCCAGTTAAACCTTACTGTAGCCAAATTTTACCGCATTAGCGGTGGCTCAACGCAACATAAAGGTGTAATGCCCGATATCAGCTTCCCGTCTATCATTCCGTTAGATAAATACGGGGAGGATACTGAGCCTTCAGCGCTGCCTTATGACGTGATTGCGAAAAGCCAATACGCAAAGGTAGGCGATTTTGCTACCGTGCTGCCTCAGCTTAAAAAGCAGCACGAGCAACGTATGGCACAAAGCGCAAGCTATAAATATTTGATTGAAGACATTGCAGAGTTTAAAAAGACCGAAGCTGAAACCAGCGTTACGCTAAACGAACAAAAGCTTAAAAAAGAGCGTGATGCTGACGAGCAGCGTAACTTTGACCGCGCTAATCAACGCCGCATTGCAATGGGTTTACCAGCACTTAAAAAAGGCCAAACTAAACCACGTAATGAGGACCTGGACTTTATAAAAGTAGAGGCCGGACAAATCTTGATCGATTATATTAATACAGATAACAAGCTTACCACAGTTTTTAAATAAAATTGCGGCTAAATTATTGGTTAACAGCCCGCACTATAAACAAGTGCGGGCTGTTTGCGTTTGTGTAAAAACGATGGAAGAGAAAGTGGTTATATGGAAGCGGCTCGCCGACTACAAATCGGTGGAGCATTGTTTGGTTACGGCATCAGCTACTGATATAACCATATCATCAACCATTGCCGGCACGGTAAATGAGCAGGCGTTTGAAGTTAATTACTCGCTGCTGCTTGATAGCGGCTGGAATTGTAAGGAAGTTTACATTGAATATATAAGTGATGGTACTCCGCGAAGTTGGCATTATGTAAATATCGCCGGTGGGTGGCTTGGCGGTACAGATACCCAGCCGTTGCATTGCGATTGCATTGACGTTGACATAAGTGTTACGCCGTTTACCAATAGCCTGCCCTTTAATCGCCTTAAATTACAGCCGGGCCAAACAGCCCAAATTGAGGTGTTGTATTTTGATGTAATGGCACATAGCGTTTTTACAACTACGCAAAAATATACCTGCATTAATGAGCAAACCTATAAATTTGAAGTGGCAGATGGTAGTTTTGCAGCTGAACTTACCATTGACAGCGATGGTATGGTAACCAGTTACCCGGGCTTATTTGAGCGCATGTATAGCTATACTCAATAAACTCAATAAGGGAAACTGAATTTACCCATTAATATGGCTGGATTTTTACCAATGGCGATGGGTTCTCCCGCAATAGTCTCGTTACCCAGTAATGCAAATAATATCGCTTCTTTAGCATCGGGGTTAATACCCAATGCACCGGTTGTTAATACGTTTGCTTGCGTTAAATTCTTTTTTATGTAAGAAATAATTGCCGGATTGCTTGCGCCGCCACCACTTGCGTAAATGGTTACGTAAGTGTTTACGTAAGTTTTTACGAAGTTTGAAATGCATTCACCTGTATAAGCAGTAAGGGTAGCTATCAAATCCGCCGGCTTAATAGTATCGATTTCCAAATCTGATAATATTTGCTCAACAAAAGCGAGATTAAACACTTCTGGCCCTGTAGTCTTGGGTAACTTTTGCTCAAAAAACGGATGTTGTAATAAGGCCTTCAACAAAATTTTATTTACAATTCCGGATAGGGCTATAGCGCCGTCCTTATCATACGGTTGATCAAAATACTTTTTGCAGGCAGCATCAATCAGCGTGTTACCCGGGCCAATATCGGTGCTAAATACTTCACTTAAATTTTGCGAAGCGGGCAGCCAGGTAGCATTGGCAATACCGCCAATGTTCAATAATAAACGACTTTCGCCGGGTTCGCTTCCTAATAATACATCGGCATACAAAGCTAAGGGTGCGCCCTCGCCACCGCCCGCAATGTGTTTCTGCCTAAAATCGCTAATGGTGATAATGCCGGTCTTTACGGCGATGTGGTCGCCGTCGCCAATCTGTAACGTAGCATTGGGGTAGCCTGATTGGTTATGCTGCCTTGCCGGGGCGTGGTAAACAGTTTGACCATGACTGGCAATGTAGTCAACCTCAGCAGGTTTTATTTGCCATTGATTAAGCGCTTGCAATATCAGTTCCGCGTGATAACTGCCGATGTGGGCATTCAGCAATGTGAGTTGCTCCATATCAGCCTGGCGTTTAGCAAACACCTGCCGAACTTCATCTTTAAATAGGTCGTCGTAAGGGATGGTAACAAAGTTCAGCAGCTCAAACCGGGTTTGCATACCATGCCCGTTAAAGCGGCATAAAGCGATGTCCAACCCATCCAGCGAGGTGCCCGACATAAGGCCAATCCCCAGCCGTTCATCCTTTTGGGCGATGTTGAACAGTTGCTGCAGGTTACGGTTAAGTGCCATGTTAAATCAAAGTTATTATAATCAGTGTTTTTGACAGCTATAATTTTTATGTTTGAGAATAAACTAATGAGATGAGCCAGCCTGTTTCAAAACGCCTTTTATCGCTTGATGTTTTTCGTGGCGCTACTGTTGCCGCCATGATACTGGTTAATAACCCCGGCACCTGGGAGCATATCTACGCCCCGCTTGAACATTCCAAATGGCACGGCTGCACACCAACTGATCTGATCTTTCCTTTCTTTCTGTTCATCGTCGGCGTGTCTATCGTTTTTGCGATGGAAAGTAAAAAGGCTGATCCGGCTAACCATGGTAAAATGATACTTACTGCTTTTCGCCGCATGGTTATCCTGATCGTCATCAGCCTGGGCACGCATTTGCTTTTCCATCCCGGTTTGGCCACCATGCGGATACCCGGGGTATTGCAGCGCATCGCGGTGGTTTTCTTTATTTGTACAGTGCTGTACATAAAAACCTCGCAGCGCACGCGCGATTGGGTGTTTGCATTGTCATTGATCGGCTATTACATCATCATGTGTTTTGTGCCGGTTCCAGGCCATGGCCCTGCCAACCTGGAACCCGAAACAAATATGGGCGCCTGGCTTGACCGGTTGGTGTTTACCGAAAATCATTTGTGGAGCCAGGCGCGCACCTGGGATCCGGAAGGCTTGCTGGGTACTTTGCCCGCCATTGGTACTGGTTTGTTCGGCATCAGGGTAGGATCATGGCTTAAACAAAAGGGTACCGAAGATAGTGTTAAAGTTACCTGGATGCTGACTTATGGTGTTGCCGCAGTAGTGCTGGCGCTTGTATGGGATATGTTTTTTCCCATCAATAAATCATTATGGACAAGCTCTTTTGTGCTGTACACCGGCGGTTTAGCCACCATTGCCCTCGCTATTAGTTACTGGCTGATCGACGTAAACGGGCGCACGCGCTTTACCGGCTTTTTTATCCCCTTTGGGGTGAATGCTATAACGGCCTACGTACTATCAATGTACATACCGCATTACCTGGGCAAGCTCAATTTATACCAGTTATGGTTTGAGCCCTACTTATCGCCATTGAACGCCTCGCTGGCGATGGCTATATTTTGGGTATTGCTGATCTGGGTAATTATGTGGGTGCTATATAAGCGGAAGATCATTATTAAAGTATGACCCCACCTAATCCTCCCCGAGAAGGAGGACTTAGGTGGGATGGCTGAGAATTTCTCCCGGTACTTTGTTAAAATGAAGTGCCGGATTTTAATCCCAAACGCTGTTGTTGGCGGTAAGTATAACCGGTTCGCCGCCGGTTACAAGTATAGTATGCTCGTGCTGGGCAACAAAGCCGCCTTTATTACCGATTAGTGTCCAGCCGTCGCTTTGGGTTTCGGCTATGGTTGATGCGGTTGAAATAAAGGTTTCGATGGCTACGGTTGAGTTTTTTTTAAAACGGGTAATGTTGAAACGGTCGCGGTAGTTAGCTATCTCATGCGGCTCTTCGTGCAGGCTTCGGCCTACGCCGTGGCCGGTAAGATTTTTAATCACCGTGTAACCCGCTTTTTTGGCTTCGGTTTCAATCAATAAACCAATGTCGGCTATTTTAACACCGCCCTTTATTTGCGAGATGGCTTTTTTCAAGATCGCTTTTGAAGCATCCACCAGTTTTTGATGGCCATGAATATCCTCACCAATTACAAACGAGCAGCCATTATCTGCCCAAAAACCATTCATCTCTGCTGAAACATCAATGTTGATCAGGTCGCCGCTTTGAATAACCTTTTCGCCAGGTATGCCGTGGGCTACCTCGCCATTCAGGCTGATACAGGTATAACCCGGAAACTTGTAAGTTAAGTATGGAGCCGAGCGTGCGCCATAGCTCTCCAGTATTTTATTGCCCAGTTCATCCAACTCTTTAGTGGTGATGCCGGGTACAGCCGCTTCGCGCATTTTTTTTAGCGTGATGGCGCACACTTCGCTGATGGCTTTCATCCCGGCCAGTTCTTCTTCAGTTGTAATAGACATAGTTTAAAATTAGCAAAAAGGATGCGATGCAAATTAAGCGGCACATCCCTGATATAAATTAAGCGGATGGATAATAATGATTATTGAAACCGCTCCTTTAAATATTCCCCGGTGTAGGAGTTCTTTTCCTTAATCAAATCTTCGGGCAGGCCTTCAAATACCACATTGCCGCCCCGGTCGCCACCCTCGGGGCCGATATCGATCACCCAATCGGCACACTTGATTACGTCCATATTGTGTTCTATCACAATGATCGTATTACCGTGTTCCAAAAGCGCATCAAACGATTTTAACAGCTTCTTAATGTCGGCAAAGTGCAGGCCTGTGGTTGGCTCATCAAAGATAAACATGGTTTTGCTGGTGTTGTTACCCTTAACCAGGAATGATGCCAGCTTAATACGCTGCGCCTCGCCGCCCGACAGGGTATTTGATGATTGCCCTAACTGCACATACCCTAAACCAACATCAACCAAAGGTTTTATTTTATTGATGATCTTGGTCTCCTTGGCGAAAAATTCCAGCGCCTCGTCAATCGTCAGGTTCAGTACTTCGGCTACGTTCTTCTCGTTATAGGTAACGTCCAATATATGCTGTTTAAAGCGGTTGCCGTTGCAGGCCTCGCAAGTCAGGAATATATCGGCCATAAACTGCATCTCTATCTTCACCTCGCCTTCGCCCTGGCAAACATCGCAACGGCCGCCCTCCACGTTGAAGGAGAAGGCCGATGGCTTCAAGCCACCTGCTTTAGCTGCCGGTTGTGCCGCGTAAAGGTTGCGGATCTCGTCCCAGGCCTTAACGTAAGTAACCGGGTTTGAGCGCGACGAGCGGCCTATCGGGTTTTGATCTACCAGTTCAACCTGCTCAATTTTGTTGTAGTCCCCCTCAATGGCATCATAAGCGCCGGTTTGTTCACCGCTGTAGTTACCCAGTGTTTTTTGCAGGGCCGGGTGTAATATACGTTTTACTAAACTGGTTTTGCCCGAGCCTGATACACCCGTTACCACCGTTAATACCCCTAACGGGAATTTAGCCGTTACATGCTTCAGGTTATTTTCGCGGGCGCCTTTTACGGTGATATGATCGTTCCATTTACGGCGGTGAGCGGGGATAGCAATTTCTTCCCTGCCGCTCAGGTATTTTCCGGTAAGGCTGTTTTCATCCTTGATGATCTCTCCGTAATTGCCGCTAAAAACCAGGTTGCCGCCATGTGTACCGGCTTCGGGGCCAATGTCGATGATATGGTCGGCGGCTTTCATTACCTCTTCCTCATGTTCCACAACCAATACGGTATTGCCTACATCACGCAGAGATTTTAGTACGCCGATCAACCGGTTGGTATCACGCGGGTGCAGGCCTATGCTTGGTTCATCCAACACGTAAACCGAGCCCACCAAACTACTGCCTAATGAGGTAGCCAGGTTTATACGCTGCGACTCACCGCCCGAAAGTGTGTTTGACAAACGGTTAAGTGTAAGATAGCTTAGACCCACATCGTTCAAAAAATTCAAACGGTTGGCGATCTCAGTAAGCAAACGGCGGCCAATGGTTTCGTCGTGTTGTGATAGTTGCAGCTCACTAAAAAACTGGTAAGCTGTATCCAGCGGCATCAACACAATATCGGTGATCGACTTACCATCTATCTTAACATAAGATGCATCCTGGCGTAAGCGGCTGCCCTTACACTCGGGGCAGGTGGTTTTACCGCGGTAGCGCGAAAGCAGTACACGGTATTGTATCTTGTAAGTTTGTTCTTCCAGTTCCTTAAAAAAGGCGTCAAGCCCCTGGAAATAGCTGTTCCCTTTCCAAAGCAGTTGCTGCTGCTCGGGTGTTAGCTGGTTATATTGGCGATGGATCGGAAAATCAAACTTAATGGCGTTCTTCACCAGGCGGTCGTTCCACTCGCGCATTTTTTCGCCGCGCCATGGGGCAATGGCGCCCTCGTAAACGGTTTTGCTTTTATCGGGGATAACCAAATCCTCGTCAATGCCGATCACCTTGCCGTAGCCCTCGCACTTTTTGCAGGCGCCGTAAGGGTTGTTAAAGCTGAAAAAATTTGGCGATGGTTCTTCAAAGCGCATACCATCCAGCTCAAATCGGTCGCAAAAAAAGCGTTCCTGCTCAGCGTCTTCGTCCTGCTGTTGCCAGCGTACAAAGCAATCGCCTTTGCCTTCAAAAAAGGCGGTTTGTATGCTATCGCCCAGGCGGCTTATGGTTTCTTCCTCGCTGTTTTTGGTTATGCGGTCAATTACAATTCGCACAACAAAGTCTGCTGTCTCAGGCTCTGCTGTTTTGGCTTTGCCCTTCTTGGGCTTTGTGTCAATCTCTTTATCGGCAGCGATGCTCTCATCCTCCAGCAAAGCCTCAATACGAGCCAGTTTGCCATTGTACTCCACCCTTACGAAACCCTTTTGCAACAATACCGCAAGTTCTTCCTTCAGGCTGCGGTTGTTATGCGGATGCAGCGGAGCTAAAATGGTTACCTGCGTATCATCGGCCAGGGCCATAATAAAGTTGATCACATCGGTAACGCTGTCTTTTTTTACAATTTGCCCGGACACCGGCGAATACGTTTTGCCGATGCGCGAAAAAAGCAGTTTCAGGTAATCATATATCTCGGTTGATGTACCCACGGTTGAGCGTGGGTTAGAGGTAATCACCTTTTGCTCAATAGCGATAGCTGGGGCTATGCCTTTAATATAATCTACATCGGGTTTGTTCATGCGGCCCAAAAATTGGCGGGCGTATGATGAAAGGCTTTCTACATAGCGGCGCTGCCCTTCGGCGTACAGCGTATCAAACGCCAGTGACGATTTGCCCGACCCCGACATGCCCGTAACCACTACCAGTTTGTTTTTAGGTATGGCAACGTCAATATTTTTAAGGTTGTGCACGCGGGCACCTTTTATGATGATATTTTGTTGAGCGTCTTTTTCGGCTTCGTTTATCATTAGCAGCTTATGGTCAATGGTCCATAGTCAATGGTGAAGATAAGGCATAGACTATGGTCTATGGGCTATCAGCTATCGACTAAAATAAGAAAGTGCAAAAATCCTAAAATGTTTAGCAAAAAGCAAATCATTTCATGTAGGCTAATGTCATTTAAACCATCGTCGCTTTCAGGGGTTTGTTTCTGAGTGAATATAAACAAAAAAGCCATTCGACTTGGTAGATATAAACAGGTCAAAATGGCTTTTAAAGCTATATGGTTTAAAGCTTAATCTTCCTTAACAATTCTTTTGGTAACTGATTTTGAACCTTGTTTTACCGTCAGATAATATGCGCCGTTTAGCGGCAGGCTGAATGCTTTGGTAAATTTGCCGTCAGTAGCTTTGCCTGTCCATAACACTTTATTGTCGCTGTTTTTAAAAATTACTTCGGCGGCGGTTTTGCTGTCAAGCGTAAAGCTAAGTAGGGTATTACCGGTAGCGAAGTTTGGCGTGAGGTAAATGCTTTCCAGGTTAAGAATGTTGGCTTCGGGATTACCAGTTTTTGGGTTGGTTGCATTCGGGGCATCAGTTACTTTGTAGCTGATGTTGGTGCTGATGCCCTCATTATCTACATTGCTATAATTGAAGCTTTGCGTATTTCGGCGATTATAGCTATATGGTAGCCTAACCGATCTTAGGGATGTATATTCAGGAGATCCGTTTATCCAATTTCTACGGTAATCGAATGCCATGGCGGGGTCGCCCAGCTTTTTGATCTTAATATCGATATTCTTAGCCAGGCTATCGGTCACTAAAACATCATTGTCGCTAAAAAAGCGCATGTCACCATTGTTCAGGTCGCTACGCTCTATGATCACGTCCTTATCGTCGCCCTTGCCTTTGCGTTTAATGATAACCCGGCGTTTGTTATCACCATCGCGAAAGCTAAAATGCGCGCCATTGGTACCCGGCAGGTAGCTCAGCGCCTCATCGCGGTCTTTACCTTTCAGGTCCTTAATGTTTTTGCCGTTAACGGTGGTATCACCATCCTTAATGCGCACCTCTATGCGCTTATTTACAATTTTTTCGGCATCTTTATTTTTATCCTGGGCAGATACCAGCGGTGGCAGGCCAATAATGGCTACAAGGCTTAAAGCAAATATGCTTTCAAAACCGGGGTTTGATAATAGCTTTTTCATGATATGGGAGTTAAGTATGCGTTTGGTTTTCACAAAGCTATCAATTAGCTAAATACCAAGATGTTAAATGGTTGAGTTTAATTGTTAAATATTGTTAAATGGCTTAACAAAAAGTGTAATTGCCCTACATTTGTAGTTAAGGATGAAGAAAAGGAGTATAGGATTAATAATTGGCCTGATGGGTTTCGCGCTGTTGGGGGTAATGGCCATGCAATTTTATTTTTTGCGGCAATCATACCTTATGCAGTCTGAACTGTTTGACCAGACCGTAAACGAGGCGCTTAATAATGTAGCCAACAAGGTAGCCAAGCAGGATGCCATGAAGTTTTTGAATGCCAAGGCGAACGATAACGACCGTATAGTAAGGATAAAACAAAAACAGATAACCATTACGCAAAGCGCTAATGCGACTCCCGCTCCAAAGAAAAACAATAAAAAGCTCGATCAAAAAAAACGAGCACTGCTGCGCGATAGCCTCAACCGCATGAGCCTGCGTAAAACACAGGAGGAACTGCTGCAGGATGTATACAATTTCAGGATAAGGGTTGAGGAATATACCGATGAATATGGTGATGTATATGGCCGCATGATACCGGAAGTGGTGCGCCGCGATCTTAAACCCGAAAAGCGTGTAAAAAAGATCAAGGTTAAAAAATACGATACCCTACGGTATGTTTACCTCGATCCGCAGTTTGGTAAGCAGATCATATCCGTGCCGCGCATTAATCCACTCTGGCAGCAGGAGCAGGATCGCATCAGGAAAGAGGAACAGCTCAATAAAATAAAGCGCCTGCTTGAAGTAGATTCGCTGCAAAACCTGGCAATAACAGAGGCTCCGGAAGTTAAAAGTACGGCCAAAACCACGGTGATCGAGAACCTTGCCGAAGAATACAGTAAAACCAACGAGCCGCTTACCAAGAGGGTAAGTAAATTTTGGATTGACTCGCTGCTGCGATTTGAGTTGCATAATAAAGGCATATATCTGCCATTTAGCTACGAGGTGCTTACCGCTAATAATGATTCGCTGATATTTGCCAACGCCATGGATACCAGTAAAGGCACCAAGCCAGTGTTTGTGGCCGCCAACACCTATCAAACGCCCATTTTTAGTAATGAGATGGTGAACGATCCTGGCAAGATCAGGATCGCCTTTCCGCAAAAAAGCTCGCTGATACTGGGCAGGATGGGAGCAAGCATGGCCACTACCGCCGGTCTTTTGCTGGTGCTGGTGTTTTGCTTCGGATATACTATATTCTCCATTATCAGGCAAAAAAAGATATCAGAGATGAAGATCGACTTCATCAACAACATGACGCATGAGTTTAAAACCCCGGTGTCAACCATCATGATAGCCAGCGAAGCGCTTAAAGATGATGAAATGACAGGCGACAAAGCCCGTGTATCGCGCCTGGCCAATATTATATATGAGGAGAACGTGCGCCTGGGCAGCCATATTGAAAGAGTATTAAACATTGCCCGTTTAGAGAAGGATGACTTTAAGCTCGACACCAAACCGGTTGATGTGAACGAGATGGTTAGCCTGGTGCTGGACAGCATGGCGCTTAAGCTGCAAAAATGCGGCGCTGAAGTAACTACTGAGCTGGAAGCCGAAAAGCCGATGATTATTGCCGATGAGCTGCATTTCTCGAATGTGCTGTATAACCTGATCGATAACGCTATCAAATACAGTAAGGATGCGCCGGTGATCAGCATAAGCTCCCTGAATAAAAATAGCAGCATCATAATTAAAGTTGCCGATAAAGGCATAGGCATGAGCCGCGATCAGCAGGCCAAAATATTCGAACAGTTTTACCGCATACCTACCGGTAATTTGCACGATGTTAAAGGCTTTGGCCTGGGCCTGAGCTATGTAAATTCTATCGTTAAAAAGCTTAACGGCACCATCAGCGTTCGATCAGAAAAAGAAAAAGGCTCGGAATTTGAATTGAAATTCCCGCTGGCATGATTACCTTACCCCACAAATGAAGAAGATACTGCTTGTTGAAGATGACCCTAACTTGGGCTTGCTATTACAGGATTACCTGCAGCTTAAAGGCAAGTTTGATGTTGTATTATGTAAAGATGGCGACGAGGGCCTCAGGGCGTTTACCAAAAGCACGTATGACTTGCTGATACTCGACGTAATGATGCCTAAAAAAGACGGCTTTACGCTGGGTAAGGATATCCGGAAGATCAACCAGCATATTCCCATTATCTTCGCCACGGCCAAAGGCATGATAGAGGATAAGACCGAGGCCTTTAACCTGGGGGGCGATGATTACATCACCAAGCCCTTCCGTATTGAGGAGCTGTTGCTACGTATAAACGCGCTTTTAAAACGATCAGAGAACAGCGAGAAAAAGACAGAGGAACAGCAAACCCAGTTTAAGATAGGCCGTTATAGTTTTGACTATAAAGGCCAGGTAATTATCATTGGCGAACAGGTGCAAAAACTATCAACCAAGGAGGCTGAATTGTTGAGGTTGCTGTGCATGCGCAAAAATGAGGTACTTACCCGCGAAGAGGCGCTGCTAAATATATGGCATGATGATAATTACTTTAACGGCCGCAGTATGGACGTGTTTTTAAGCAAAATACGCAAGTACCTGAAAGACGACCCGAATGTAGAAATAATTAACGTGCATGGCCGTGGTTATAAGCTGCTTATCAATTAAAACAATTAATAAAATATTGTTGTTATCGTAACGTTTTTGTTATATTGCATATACTATAAACTTGAAAATTGAAATGCCATGAGAATAGTGAGAACTTACTACGATTACTATTTCGGCAGCCTCGATAAACTATTTGAAAAGGTTTGTGCTGCTGGGATCTACTAACAAAAAAAGAGCTGCAATTACTTACAGCTCTTTTCTTGTTTTTATGCTATCCGGTTGTTTATTCAACAACGCTTACTTTTAACATATTGGTTTTGCCTTGCGTTACAATTGGCACTGATGCCGTATTTATTACGATATCCCCGGTCTGGATCAGGTTTTCTGATTTCAGCGCGTTGTTTACATCGCTGATGGTTTGATCAGTGCTGTCCAGTTTATCGTAATAAAATGCCTTAACACCCCAAACAAGGCTCAATGAATTTAAAAGCTGCTTGTTTGATGTAAAGATAAAGGTTGGCGCTTTAGGGCGGTGGCTTGAAATTTCGAAAGCAGTGTAACCTGAAGTGGTCATGGCTACAATACCTGCTGCATCAGTTTGCTCGGCAAGGTAAACGGCCGATCCGCAAATGGCATTGCTTAAAAACGTTGGCTCCTGGTTATCAAGCTTGCCTTTTTTGCTGTAGAACGGATAACCTAATTCTTCAACGTTGCGGGCTATCTTAGCCATAGTTTCAATAACGATAACCGGGAATTCGCCTACTGATGTTTCACCGCTCAGCATAACTGCGTCAGCGCCATCAAGTACAGAGTTGGCCACATCGTTAACCTCGGCGCGGGTTGGGCGCGGGGTTGTGATCATTGACTCAAGCATCTGCGTAGCTACGATAACCGGTTTTGAGGCCGCGCGGCATTTGCTGGCAATCATTTTTTGCAGCAACGGTACTTGCTCCATCGGCATTTCAACACCCAGGTCGCCACGGGCAACCATTATGGCATCGGTTACCGCAATAATTTCGTCTATATTATCGATAGCCTCGGGCTTTTCAATTTTAGCGATGATGCGCGCAGGGCTGTTGCGCGAATTAAGCACACGGCGTGCATGTACAATATCTTCAGCTTCGCGAACAAATGAAAGCGCGATCCACTCAGCGTCATTATCCAATGCAAAATGCAGATTAGCAAGGTCTTCCTCAGTTAAGCTCGGGATAGATACCTTAGTATTTGGCAGGTTAACACCTTTGCGTGATGTAAGTATACCGCCATGTACAACCTCGCAAATAACGGTATCAACGCGGTTGGTTTCAAGCACGCGCAATTGCAGTTTACCGTCATCCAGCAAAATAATCTCGTCAACCTTTACATCCTGCGGAAAAGTTTCGTAAGTGATGTAGATCTGATCATCATCTCCGATGCACTCGTGCGTGGTCATTTTAATTTTTGAACCATTAACCAGGTGCACACCGCCGTCTTTTACCAATCCTATACGAATTTTTGGCCCCTGTAAGTCGGCAAGGATGGCCACGTTAGTTTTGTATTGCTCGTTGATCTCGCGGATCAGGTCAATTGTTTTTTTGTGGTCTTCGGTTTTACCGTGCGAAAAATTAAGACGGCAAACGTTAACGCCTGCCTTTATCATTGACAACAGTACGTCTTTTTGTGCCGATGCAGGGCCCATCGTGGCAACAATCTTTGTTCGGTTGTAGTTTAATTTCATATATGGGTTGATTTATTGTATCTTAAATATAGGTATGGTGTTAGTTAAACACTCAAAAAATCCGGCGCTAAAATAGTAGATTTTCACGGGATTTTAACTTTTTAGGGTCAATCTTTACGGCGGCAACTATTTCTGGTATCTTATTTAACGAGGTTACGAGTGTATCAAGGTCATCACTATCTATATAATTTTTTATCATTATAAAATAGTCTGTACTCCGCATCTCGGGCACCAGGTAGCCCTCGGCACCTTTGTTGGCAATAAAATAAAAGTCGGTTTCGCTGGCTTCCCAGCTATCATTATATATAGAGAAGTAGGCCGGCTCTTTGCCCGCGTTTATATCAATTTCAAGATCGGCAGCCTTGCAAAAGTTAAAATTGAGGTGCTTATTAATAAGGTAGCAGATGCGATAATCCTTTAACGAAGTGGTTATTGCTATCAGTATAAAATCCAGATCGATCTCAAACTTTAATACTTTCCTGTTCAAAATCATTATTTTTGCTTTGTAAAATTAGTAATTCAAACCGTTGAGATAAAATTTTGTTACTCATAATTATGCAAAAGTTTTACATTTGATATTTAACAGAATTTATTTTTCTTTGCATCGAAAAAATTATTAATCATTAAATTATTAAGACTATGTCTGATATCGCATCAAGAGTAAAGGCTATTATCGTAGAAAAATTGGGTGTTGATGAAAGTGAAGTAACACCTGAAGCAAGCTTCACCAATGATCTTGGTGCCGACTCTTTAGATACTGTAGAGCTGATCATGGAGTTTGAAAAAGAATTTAACGTAGCTATTCCTGATGATCAGGCAGAAACTATCGGCACTGTAGGTCAGGCTATCGCTTACCTTGAGAAAAACGTTAAATAAGACTCCCAATAAAACTAAATGGAGTTTAAAAGAGTAGTAGTAACGGGGCTTGGAGCACTTACTCCAATTGGTAACAATGTTGCAGAATACTGGAACGGGTTGATCAATGGGGTAAGTGGTGCTGCCTTGATAAAGGGTTTTGATGCAACGAACTTCAAAACCCAGTTTGCCTGCGAAGTAAAGGGCTTTGATGCGGATGCTTTTCTGGGCCGTAAGGACGCACGTAAACTCGATCCGTTTGTACAATACGCGTTATTTTCAACCGAAGAGGCTATAAAGGATGCTGAGCTGAACTTTGAAGCGCTTGATACTAATCGTATCGGTGTTATCTGGGGGTCAGGCATTGGCGGCCTTAAAACTTTTTTGGATGAGGTAACCAATTTTGCAAAAGGTGATGGTACGCCGCGTTTCAATCCGTTCTTTATTCCAAAAATGATTGCGGACATAGCGCCGGGCCATATTTCAATTAAATATGGTTTGCGCGGGCCAAACTTTTCAACCGTATCAGCATGTGCTTCATCAAATAACTCGCTTATTGATGCCTTCAATTATATTCGCCTGGGTAAGGCTGATATGTTTATAACAGGCGGATCAGAAGCGATTATCAATGAAGCTGGTATTGGCGGTTTTAATGCCATGCATGCCCTTTCAACACGTAATGATGATCCTGCAACCGCATCAAGGCCGTTTGACCTTGACCGCGACGGTTTTGTGGCCGGCGAGGGTGCAGGTACCATTATACTGGAAGAGCTTGAGCATGCACTGGCACGTGGCGCTAAAATTTACGCCGAAATGGTAGGTGGCGGCATGAGTGCCGATGCATACCACATGACAGCCCCGCACCCTGAGGGCTTGGGCGCTGCCCGTGTAATGATTGCCGCGCTTGAAGATGCAGGTATGACCCCCGCCGATATTGATTATGTAAACGTGCATGGCACATCAACCCCAATTGGTGACCCGCAGGAAGTTAAAGCTATACAGGACGTGTATGGTGAAGATGTTTACCGCATCAATATCAGCTCAACCAAATCAATGACAGGGCACTTGCTGGGTGCTGCCGGTGCTGTTGAGGCAATTGCTTCAATTCTGGCGCTTAAACACGGCATCATCCCGCCAACCATCAATCACTTTACTGATGATCCGGCGTTTGACCCTCGCATTAACTTTACTTTTAACACAGCCCAGAAACGCGAAGGCATGAGGGCCGTACAAAGTAATGGTTTTGGTTTTGGTGGCCATAACGCATCTGTAATATTTAAAAAGTACGAAGATTAAGTTTTTTGAATGCCTATAAATCGGTTTTACAAGCTTTATCTATCGCCTAACAGAAAATACGTTAAAACATTAAAGAACTTGCTCGGCTTCGTGCCGGGCAATTTGTCTTTATACCGTATGGCATTTCGCCACAAATCGGTAGCGCAAAACGTAAAGAACGGCGTAAAGAACAGCAACGAACGTTTGGAGTTTCTGGGTGATGCTGTATTGGGTAGCGTTGTGGCCGAGGTGCTTTTTAAATTATACCCTTATAAGGACGAAGGCTTTTTAACCGAGCTACGTTCCAAAATCGTGAGCCGGGTAAATCTTAATCAACTGGGCCGTAAGCTGGGCTTTGAGCAATTGGTGGAGTATGATACACGTATACTGAGTACCGGCAGGCAGGGTTCATTACTTGGCGATGCCTTTGAGGCGCTTATCGGAGCTGTGTATCTGGATAAAGGCTACGAGTTTACCAAAGATTTTCTGATCAACCACATCATTAAATCGCATATCGATATCCACACGCTGGAAATGACCGAAACCAACTTCAAGAGCAAGCTTATTGAGTGGTGCCAACGGCATGGTAAGGATATCAGTTTCGATCTGGTTAGTAACCAGGAAGGTGAAAGCACCAAATTGTTCACCATACAAACTATTATTGATGGAGAGCCACTTGGCCTTGGTAAGGAGTTCAGCAAGAAAAATGCGGAAAAACTATCGGCCGAAAAAGCCTGTGAGGCTTTAGGCATTTAACGTTCTCACAAATAATTAATCACTTCTTCGTGCGGTATCGGTAGGTTTAACCACAAACGGGTTTACCTTCAGCGGGTCTTTGTTGTTTTTGTAATACTCGTATTGCCGCTTCACGCGCCTGATTAATTCGTAGTCATTCCAAGCGCGAATATCTTCATACGATGGCATGTAATAGTTAATGAATTTCTCCGCTTCTTCATCGCTAATGTCCAATGTGCGCTTGATGAAGGATATATTATAGCGCCGGTTTATTTCGTCCTGCTCCAGTTCGGCTTTTGTGAATTTGGCAAAGCGTTTTGCCCGTCCCGGGGTTTTGCCAAACAGTTCGTACAAACCCGTTAACGGCGACATTAAGAAGAATAGCGCCGGCGGATTGCCATTGAAAAAAGAGCCTTGCCCACGATAGTCGCGCATTACCTCGCTTAGTTCCTGCCGTTTGGTAGTGCCCTTAATTCGTACCTCGTCAAGCTCATGGCTGCTCATTACTTCCATGTATACGGCAATCTCTTTGTTACTACCTGCTACCTGCCGGTAATTGGTAAAACCTTTCTTTTCAAATAACAGGGTATCGCCCGGGTTGGCCTTTATGTTGAAGATCCCCAGCTCATCCGTCATCATGATGGTTTTTGTTTTCAGGTTAGTAACCAGCGCCTGCGCAATACGTACTGATGAATTGTAACGGTATACAATGCCCGTTACGGTATTCTGCTGTGCCTTTACAGCGAAGGTTGACAGGATCAGTACTACGATCAATAAGTATTTTTTGATGCCCATTAAGTGATATGTAGATCAACGTAAACATAACCATAGTATTTTGCATGGAGATGCTAAAAAGTGTTAAAGCGGTTATTAGCAGGAAAAACCCTATCTTTGCGCATGATAAAATCCATGACAGGGTATGGAATAGCCAGTGTTGACTCGGGCGGAACAAAATACACCGTTGAGATCAAATCCCTGAACAGTAAATTCCTCGAACTTTCATTGCGTTTGCCTAAAATGTTTGCTGAAAAAGAGTTTCAGCTACGTAACGATTGCAGCAAAAGTGTTGAGCGTGGCAAGGTAAACCTCAGTATAAATGTTGAGCAAACCAGTTCGGCCGTAAAAGCAGCCGGTATTGATAACGACCTGCTTAAGCATTACTATCAGCAGCTAAAAACCGTTAGTGCGGAATTAGGTGAGCCATCAGGTAATCTGTTGCAGTTGGCGTTAACATTGCCTGAGGTGGTAAAATATAACGAAGAAACGGTATCTGAAGAGGAATGGAAAACCGTTGAAAAGGCTTTTAAACAAGCGCTGGAGGGTTTTTTGCAATTTCGTAAGGATGAGGGCCGCGTGCTTGAACTGGATGTTAAGCAACGCATAGGTACTATATTGGACAACTTAAGGGCTGTTGAAGCAGAGGACCCGAAACGTGTGCCGGTTATCCGCGAGCGGTTGAACCAGTTTTTGGCTGATGCTGCAGGCGTTGAGGTGATAGACCACAACCGATTTGAGCAGGAACTGATCTATTACATTGACAAGCTTGACATCACCGAAGAAAAGACCCGCTTAAAAAGCCACTGCGATTACTTTTTACAAACCCTGGCTGCCGACGATGCGAGCGGTAAAAAGTTAGGCTTCATAACCCAGGAGATAGGCCGCGAGATAAATACCATTGGTTCAAAGGCCAATGATGCCAACATCCAGAAACTGGTAGTGGGTATGAAGGAAGAACTCGAAAAAATTAAAGAACAGTTGTTAAACGTATTATAGTCATTGGTCAATAGTCATTAGTCACACAGGTTGATTAATGGTGCTAAGACCAATGACTACTGACCAATGACTACTGACCATATGGAAGGTAAACTTATTATATTCTCCGCACCATCCGGAGCGGGTAAAACCACTATTGTGCATCACCTGCTTGGAAAAATGCCGGAGCTTGAATTTTCAATTTCGGCCACTACAAGGCAGCCGCGGGGTGCCGAAACACACGGACAGGATTATTACTTCATCAGCAAAGAGGAGTTTTTACACCTGATCGCCAAAAAATACTTTGTAGAGTTTGAGGAGGTATATACAGGCACCTTTTACGGTACCCTGCGTACCGAGATAGAGCGCATCTGGAGCAAAGGCAAAACCGTGATATTTGATATCGATGTAGAGGGCGGCCTCCATCTTAAACGTAAATACGCAGACCAGGCCTTAGCCATATTTGTACAACCACCGTCAATGGACGTGTTAAAGCAGCGGCTGAGCGGCCGGGGTACTGATAGCCAGGAAAAACTTAACGAGCGTTTTGCCAAAGCTGAAAAAGAGCTGTCTTATGCACCCAGGTTTGATGTTATCCTGAAAAATTACGATCTTGATACTGCCTGCGCCGAAGCTGAAGAACTGGTAAGAAATTTCATTAACCCCTAACCCCTAAAGGGGAATAATAATTGGGGCCTAACTGTTAACGGAGAAGAGATGAATATAGGCTTGTTATTCGGTTCGTTTAACCCTATACATATAGGGCACTTAATTATAGCCAACTATATGGCCAATCATACTAAACTTGATAAAGTATGGCTGGTAGTGTCGCCGCAAAACCCGCTTAAAAAGTATGGCGACCTGATCAATATGTACGACAGGCTGGAGATGGCTAAACTGGCTACTGACAACTCAACCTCTATAGAAGTGAGTGATGTGGAGTTACGATTGCCTCAACCATCGTATACCATTGATACGCTTGCTCACCTTAAAGAAAAATACCCGCAGCACGAGTTTGCGCTCATTATGGGTTCTGACAACCTGATCTCGCTGCCTAAATGGAAAAACTATAAACTCATTTTGCGAGATTACCAGATATACGTATATCCGCGGCCCGGTTACGAGAACGCCGAACTGGCATCGCATCCATCCGTAACCATTACCATGACACCGTTGATGGAGCTATCGGCAACATTCATCCGCAAATCCATCGCCGAAAAAAAGAACGTACAATATTTTGTGCCTGATGCGGTGCTGGAGTTTATCCGCAATAAAAACTTGTATAGTTAAAAGCTGTATATTTATATAAAATGTATTGCGATGGTAATTACCAAAGATAAGTTACAGCAAATTGTTGATCACATGCCTGATCATGTTGATGTTCAGGAGGTGTTTGATCGTATAATACTCTCTGCAAAGTTGGAACAGGCCGAAAAGGAGATAGAGAACGGAGAAGGCACAGATTGGCAAGATCTAAAGAAAGAGATGGATTCATGGTGAGAATCATATTCTCCAAAACTGCTAAAACTGATCTCAAAGAAATAGTTGATTACATCAAGCGGGATTCTGCTAATTATGCGGCACTCGAGAAACGCAAAATCATGAGCGCGATTGACCGGTTAGCAATCCAGCCCGAAATAGGTACGGTATTATCTACAATCAGCATCAAGTACCGTAAAATGGTATTTGGCAATTACTTGGTTATTTATACCATCATCTCTCCGGAGCAAATAAACATCCTTTCCGTACACCACCACGCGCGCTCTTTTACCAATAACCCTGCTTTTAAGGATGATGATTAAATGGTAACTTTGCCATTGTGAGCGAAAAAACCATTTTAAAACTGCAACTGCCTACCGACCCCAACTGGGTAAAAAATGTAGTAGAAAGCAATATTGAAGAAATACTGACCGACCATGCTTTTTGCGAGCAAAAGGCAGCCAGCAATGCTATTACCCTGATTGTACAAAATCCCAACCTGTCTGACCTGGTACAGGAAATGGCGGCACTGGTTCAGGAAGAAATGGACCACTTTAAACGCGTGCACGATATTATTCTGGAGCGCGGCTATGTACTTGGCCGTGAACGTAAGGATAATTACGTAAACGAACTGGTAAAATTCATGAAGAAAGGCGGTAACCGTAACGAGCAATTGATTGACCGTTTGCTTTTTGCCGCCATGATAGAGGCACGCAGTTGCGAGCGTTTTAAGGTGCTGTCCGAAAATATAAATGATCAGCAGTTATCAGAATTTTATCATGAGTTGATGATAAGCGAGGCTACGCATTATGCCACCTTTATCCGCCTGGCCCGAAAATATACCGAGGGTATTGATGTGGATAAACGTTGGAAAGAGTTTTTGGATTACGAAGCGCAGGTGATCCAAAACTATGGCAAAAGCGAAACCATCCACGGGTAGACGGTAGTGTTTAGTAAACATCAGGAAGGATGCATCCCACTACGTTTATTAAATAATTATCCATCATATCAATATCAACCACATCGTTCATATAACCTATGTACATATCGGGCCGTACCATGATGGCTTTTTTTTGGCCCTCTTTAATCCCGAAGAGATCAAACACCGAAACGTTATTTTTTGATGGCGGCAGGTAGAATAAATTTATGCTGCCGTTATATTTCTGCGTTATCCATTTGGCCAGGGTAAATATATCTATCTCCTTAAACTTACCCAGCACCAATAATGTAAAGCCGGGCTTGCTGCACCAGGCATGCAGGTCGGTTGGTTTTTGTGTGCGCTCGTCAAATATTGCTATATAAGGCAGGCGGTCGCCGGCCTTGATTGTAGCGTGCTGACTCAAATGCAGGTTAATGCAGCTATCGCGATAGCTGATGCCGGTTTGAGATATGGTGCGAAATAGGTTTTCCCGTAATTTGGGCTCTTTCCATAGGCGTTTAATAACGCGTGGCAGTATAAAACGTTTAAATATTGAGGTAAGCCAATGGGTTGAGGTAATAATGTTAAAAGCCCTGTCGGTAGTTTTAAGCAATTGTTTGGCAACAGGCATGCGTTCGGCCGCATAGCTATCCAGTATTGCCGGGTGTAATTTTTTATTAATAACACCTGCGAGTTTCCAGGCCAGGTTGCAGGCATCCTGAAGGCCGGTGTTCATGCCTTGCCCGCCAACAGGGGAGTGCACATGTGCGGCATCGCCAATTAAGAAACAACGCTGCTGCCTGAATTGCGCCGCCATACGATGATGCAGTTTATAGCTAGTAAACCAATTGCAGCGGTTGACTTTTAAATGTTGTTCTGTTATTTTGTAAAGCGACGGCAAAATGTCATCCAGTTGCAGTTCCTGCTTGTTTTCCAGTTCAGGGGGAATGTCACCAATAATTCTGTAGCTCCCTGCTTCGGGCAGCGGGAAAAATGCGGCCAATCCCTTTTTAGCAAGATAAAGCTGTATGTTATCATCGGGCACGCCATCCAGTTTCACATCGGCCAGGTAAAACTTATTGGGGTAAGTATCACCATTAAAGCTTACGCCCATCTGCTTGCGTACGGTACTTCCGGCCCCGTCGGCACCTATCAGCCAATCGCAGGTTAGCAGATGTTCTGTACCCCGCTCGTTTAGTGTTACCGTTACAGTACCATCAGTTTGCGTAGCGTTTATAAGCGATGTGCTCCAATAAACAGGGCAGCAGGCAGTGGTAAGTTCATCCAGCAGCAGGCGCTCATTTTTGCTTTGCGGATAAAACAACACAAACGGGAAGGGCGTCTGCTCTTGGCCAACGCCGGCAAATGAAAGCGAAGCGATGTTTTTGCCTTGCAGATTAATGTTTATGCCGGATGCTTTTCTACCTTCGGCAAGCGCACGATCCACAATACCCAGCTGCCGGTATATTTCCAAAGTTCGGGCTTGTACGGCTAAAGCTTTGGTGTAGCGCGTGGGGCCGTCCTTGCTGTCAATTATAAGCGGTTGAATGCCGTAGCGTAACAATTGTGCCGCCATCATCAATCCCGAAGGGCCCGCGCCAACTATTAAAACACTGGTATGCTGATGCCCGCCTATCATAAAAGCTTAACGAAAGAGCAAAAAAATGGTTGGTTTTTTATGCAGATCGGGTGGCTGTTTTTTCCAGTCGGCCAGGGTTTTGGTAGCAATCATCTCGTCGGCGCCGGTAATGTTGCAGGCAATGCAGAGTAGTGTTTTCGGGTTGCCGCTTTTCAAAATCTCTTCCAGCATGGGGTTGTTACGAAAGGGCGTTTCAATAAATATTTGCGTTTGCTTAAAGCGTTCGGCCTGTGTTTCCAGCTCCTTAACGCGTTTGCCGCGCTGCACTTTATCAATCGGCAAATAGCCATGAAAGGTAAAGCTTTGCCCGTTAAAGCCGGAAGCCATCAGCGCCAGTAAAATGGAACTAGGCCCAACCAGCGGCACCACCTTAATACCTTTACGGTGGGCTTCGGCTACTATTTCAGCACCTGGGTCGGCAACACCCGGGCAGCCTGCCTCGCTCATCAAACCAACATCATTACCGGCTAACAGGCCTTTAAAAAAATCGTTGGTCAGCTTATCGCGGTTGTGCTTGCCGTAATCGTGAATAATAAGCTCGCTTTGTGGCGTTTTCAAACCCGCTTCCTTTAAAAAACGGCGGGCTGTTTTTTCATTCTCTACAATATACTCTTTTATGCTGTTGATGGTATCAACCAGATAGGGTGTGAATGCTTTGGCCGCGGTATCGTCGGCAAGCGGTACGGGTATCAAATAAAGTGTTCCTGCTGGCATATTGCAAAAGTGGCTTTTTTTATTTAATTTAAGCTTTATGAAAGGAGATTGAATATTATGCATTCGCTTGGCATTAACTGGTTTATTGAAGGAGCTATAGATTTTGAGCATAAAAAATATATTTTATTAGGCTACCTCAAAGAAATTAACCGTCATTTTGATAAAAGCAGGCTTTACCCCAACCTGGCCGATCTGATATTTCATTACAATAATCTTCTGGAATTTAAAAACAACAAGTCGGTATTACAACAAGCCTTTCCGCACCGGCTTACCAAGGCCGACATTGAGGCAGTTAAGCTAACTTATAAAAAAATAGTGCAGGATGATAGTTCAATGCAGGAGATTGAGCGAATAATCACCTACTCGCTAAACAAAATGGACCCGGCCATACAAACCGGGAAAGAGATTTATGATTTTGTGGAGAGCCGCCTGAATATTAACCCGGTCGGCTTGGTGCCGTTGCTGCCTTACCACGGATATTTTTCGTTACGTAATGGCGACCAGCGTACCAACTTTGTTTACGAATACCAGCTTACCATATTTGAAGGTAAGGATGATAAATACCGCGGCATCAACATACAGTTGGTTGAAACATACGAACAAAGCATAGTTAACACACCCGAAGCATTTAAGTTAAGCCTGATTAAAAAACATCGCCACCTGCCTAACCCGGCGGTGTATTATGTACAAAGCGATATCAGTTTCCCGTTAGAGCCAACCTTGTTGCCCGTGGCTAAGCGCAGTCTGGTAAAATATATATCGCACGCGGCTTAATAGCAAGTTAAAAGAAGGAAGATTATTGTTGGCGATGTGCTTTTGAGGATACGTGTTCACTTAAAACTGTCATAGTTTATCGCTTCGATCTGCCATTTTTTATGATACGACAAATCAAATAGCAAACGTGTGTTAGGGTAAAGTTCATAGCCAACATAGGCTTTTTTGCCATCGGCGGAGAATATCTTTGCGTTGCCCTTAATTAGTTTTTGCAGTATTTCATCAGGTTCATGCGTGCGTAAAACAAAATCCATATCCATACCATTAATCTTTATCAGTTCACTTGTTAGCTTAAACCCCTCAAGGTTTTTGTCGATCTGTTTAAAGTATTCACGATGGGTATTCAGATAAGCGGCCGTTACGAAGCCGCTGCGATCTATCTTCGCTAAAAACCTCTCAACACCATCCCAATCTATGGATGGACGGGTTGTGCTATCAGGCGCACCGCCTTGAATTAATCTGATAGTATCAAGATATGGCCTGTTGGCTTTATACCACTTTATAAAGCCCTGTACAGTTAATAATATCTGTTGCCGGTTAACTCGGGTAGCGGCAGGTGTTTGGGCGTAAATGTAATTTAAATTAGTTAGGATGACGGTTATGGTGATAAGGGCAAGCTTTTTCATATATCTTAATATCAATAGATATCAACCAAACGCACTACAAACTCCGCAAGGTGGATGGCTTTTTGCCCGGATATGGGTTTACGGTTGCCAATGATCAATGTGTGATCGGCTATCTCTATAACAAAGTCATCCTCACGTATATCCATCACCGCGTTACGGAAATCGCGGGTTATACCGTTAATGGCTTTTGATTTATCATCGGCCAATACATAAAATGCATTGCTAAAGGTTTTGTCCTCTTTAAAATCAACTTCCAGCGGAAACATCAACTCAAAAAGTTTATCTGTGAATGTTTCGCGCCTTATTTTAACCCGGCCAAAGTTATGTTTAAGATAAGCTAATGCCCAGGTTTGCAGTTCACGGTTTTCAGTGATCCTGCCGTCAGCCCCCTGACTTTTAGTACAGGTTTCAACAAAGAGTATGTAGCAGCGGTCGCGCCCGGTTTCAATCACGTAAGAACTATGCAGTTCAACAGCTGAACATTGCTTAAACACCTCAAAATTGTTCAACTGAAAATCAATATAACCGGTTGGTTCAATTGCAAACTCCTGCCTTAGTAATTGATAGGTATCGCTAAAGTTTTCGTTGTGTGAGCCGGTAATGTCGGTTGTTATTTCCATTCAGTTGAACAATTGAAGCAATTGGTGTTAGCTTAATTTCTCTAAAGCGGCTTTAATGCGTGGTATGGTGAGTTTAATATCCTCATTGGTAATGGTACCCACTGACGCGCGGAACCAGGCTTCGTCCTCGCCTGTGCCAAAGGCCGAGAAGGGCACTAGTGCGATACCCGCGTTGGTGATCAGGTAAAAATTAATATCGGTAGCCGTTTCAAGCACTTTACCATCCGGAGTGGTTTTACCCAGGTAATCAACCTTTATAGTGAGGTAAATGGCACCCATCGGCTCAATAGCGTCAACACTAAAGCCTTCACTTTTCAATTGCTGAAAACCCTGGTACAGGCTTGTCAGGCTGGCTTGCACGTTGCCTTTAATATCGGCAAGATAACTGTCAACGGCGGTGTTGTCTGCTAAAAAGCGGGCCATAGATACCTGCTCGGCTTTTGGCGCCCAGGCACCCATGTGGCCCACGATAGTCTTCATGCTGTTAATAACGGCCGCCGGACCAAAGCCCCAGCCAACCCGTACGCCGGTAGCCGCAAAACATTTTGAACCGCCGTCTACAAATATGGTGTAGTCGCGCAATTTCGGGCGCAGGCTTACCGGGTTATAATGTTTGTGCTCACCAAAGGTTAATTGCGAATATATCTGGTCGTACAGCAGATACAAAGGCTTTTCTCCTTCGCTGCGGCTTTTATTCTCTTCGATCACCATATCGCAAATCTCTTCCAGGGCTTCTTTGCTGAACATGGTACCGGTTGGGTTCAGCGGCGAACAAAGCGCCAGCAAAGCGGCGCCCTTAATATGCGGACGAAGTTCATCTGCCGTAGGCATAAAGTTATTTTCTGGTAGCGTAGCCAGCATAACACCATCGGCGGTAAGCAGGTCGCAATAGTGGTTGTTGTTCCATGATGGGGTAGGGAATACTACTTTATCGCCCGGATCAACAATGGCAAGGTAAATGGAATAGATCAACGGGCGCGATCCGCCGGAGATGATGATCTCGTTAGCGGCAGCGTACTCCAAACCGTATCGCTCGCTCAGGAATTTGGATACACTCTGGCGCAGGTCGAGCACGCCATCGGCAGGCGGGTAATTGGTTTGATTTTCGTTATAGGCCTCAACAATACCTTGCTTTAATTTTGCAGGTATCGGGTATATGTTCGAGTCGAAATCGCCGATGGTTAAGTTGGCGATGTTTTCGCCGCGGCGTTTAAGCTCATTTATTTCAGCAGCAATTTTAATGATCTCAGATCCGCGCAGGTTTTGCGCTAATAACGATGCACTCATGGTATAATAATTTATAAACGTGGTAAATATAAAGTAAATAAAAAAGCGGTTGAGTATTAGTCAACCGCTTTTTATGATTAAGCCGCTGCCGGCTTTCGTAATTTTATGATCCTGATCCAGTGCATAACCTTCATTACAGGATAAACCGGGTCAACCTCAAACCATTTAGCGCCAAAGTTGGCTTTGTTCGGGTGGCGGTGGTGGTTATTCTGGAAAAGCTCGCCAAGCATCAAAAAGTCAAACGGGGTTGAGTTTTTTGATTTATCGCCGTTATCAAAGTTTGAGTAACCATACTTATGGCCGCACCAGTTAACAATGGCGCCATGAATAGGGCCCATCAAAAAATGTATAGGCAGTAACAGGAACATCCACCAGGCGGTAGCAAAGGTGATATAAAACCAGGTATAGAACGCGATGAAGAATAAACGCGATACAATGGTTGATCCCCAACGGTCAACCAGCGTCCACTCCGGGCAGTAGCCGTTAAAGCGATGTTCAGGCTCTTTCAGGCGCCTAACGTGCTCACCATAGCTTTTTGAGGTGTAATACATCATCTGGAATACATCCCTGAAAAAGTGCGGCGAATGCGGATCCTTTTCCGTATCGCTGTAAGCATGGTGTTCGCGGTGCATCAGCGCATAAGCGCGTGGGTTAAGGAACGATGCGCCCTGAAATAAAAAGGTTAAAAAGTGGAAAATGCGCTCATTTACCTTGTGGGTGCTGAACATGCGGTGCGATGCATAGCGGTGCAAATAAAAGGTCTGGAAAAATAATGACAGAAACCAGTGCGCTAAAAAGAAAATTAAAATATACACGTATTGTTATTTGGATGAAAATTAGCGTTTAAAACGCTGCAAAGTTACGCTTTATAAGCGTTATAATTTAAATAATCGCCTGTAATATTAACAGATAAAAGGCTGCTTTATTGTGATTAAAGCAGCCTTTTGTTGTAACAATGGGCTTGGTGCCTACGCAACACCGTCGCGCAGCGCCTTAATTTTATCGTGGCCCTCGTTTACTTTTTGTTGCTGTTGCAGTAAAATCGCGCGTACATCTTCAGGCAAACTATTATCTGCCAGGGCTTCCTGGTACGCTTTTTTTATGGCGTCCTCGCCACGCTCGCATTCCTGTAAAATACTTTTACGGTCGTGGCCAGTAAAGGTAGCTTTAACATCAAGCCAGGTGCGGTGCAGGGTACCGGTTACGCTATTGCCCGATTCGGGTGTTTCGCCATGCAACGCAACTGCGGCCATTAATTCCTGCGCGTTGCCGCGGCTGTCATGCGCAAATAAGGTAAATAGGTTACGCAGGTCCAGGTCCTCAGCGCTCAGTTCTTTGGCGGCGCGTTCAAAGCCGTCAATACGGTCGTTGTTTATTTTTATCAGGTCGTTGAGTGTTTCAACTGATTTTTCTGTCGTTGCCATAATGTTTAATTTAAAGTATATCACTATAAGTTAAATTAATAACCTGTAGCGATATACTTTGTTTTAAACATCGGGGTTAATCAATTATTAAAATTCGGGTGATACAATGTTGTCAACGTCGGCCGTTGTATCATTGCCCGCTTTCGCTTGCTCAGCAAGCACTTTCTTTAATTTTTGCTGATAGGCGTCGCTTTTAAGGTAATTCTGAAGCTTTACCGTAGCCTTTTTCATTTCTTCCTGATGCAACTTTAGCTCGCGGTTATTTTGATAGGCTTGTAGCTTTTGGCTCAGCAAGCGCATATTATCCTGCTTTAAGCCCAGGCTCTTTAAGCTGTATGCCTTATGGAGGCTATCGCTTAACAAACGCATGGCATCATGCGCCCGTTTGTAGGTCTCGCTTTCGTATTGTTTGTGCAGTTTCAGGCTTAACTCGTGCAATTGCTCCGTTTGCTGTTTAATTTTAGGTGAGTTGCTTAAGGCTGCTATTTTATTGCTGAGTTCGTCAACCTTTTTGGCTTGCTGCTCAAACGCATTGCTGGCGGGTTTAAGCTTGCCAAGTTTTGCACCTTCAACTTCCAGGCTTTTTTCAAGGTTTCTAAACTCTGTACTGTTATAATAACTGTCTATGGCTTTGCTCAGGCTTTCAATGTCTTTGTTAAGTTGTGTTACTTCCGGGTTGTTGCTCAGGCTTTCCAGCTCATTGGCAACTTTCTCCTGCCTGTCTGTCAAAGCCTTTAATTCCGGACTATTATAATAAGCGTCCAGCGCTTCGCCGTTCTTTTCCAGTTCGTTAGTTAAGTTTTTAAACTCAGCGCTTTCATAAAATTTGCTTATAAAGTTGGCATGTCTGTCTATTTCCGCACCTAACCGCTCTAATTCAGGGTCGTCACTAACAACCACATTTTTACCATTAACACGTACCGTACTTTTTTTAGCTGCAACGGGGGTCTTGGTTTTTGCCACGCGCTTTTTAGCGGGTACGGTATCGCCCAACAGTTGCTGTACAAACTCCGGTTTTTCGGTGTTTACAATCAGGGTTTTATTTTTTATCTGCGGATTGAACCAGGCTATGCTGCCCAGGCTAAAGGCAAACAACAGCAGCGCGGCCAGTGTATGCCTTACGTTTACGGTAAGTTTTTTGGTTGTCATGATACGTTCTATTCGGTTAAGTAATAAATGTTTTTTGCCGGTGGCCGCAAGTGCCAGCTGCAGGTTATTTTGTTTTTGTTGTTCGAGTTTTAATAATGCGCGGGCGTAAACCAGCGGCTCGGCGGTTATGGCTACTACTTCGTCGTCGCAGCAGTTCTCGCGTTCGGTGTTAATGCTGCGGTTAATCAGCATAGCAAACGGGTTATAAAAAAGTACCACCCCAATGATCTGTTGTATTATGTTCAGCAGGTAGTCGTTTCGTTTAATATGCGCCAGCTCATGCAGCAGGATAGCCTTAACCTCGGCCGCCGACAGGTTTACCTGCAAGCTTACCGGCAGCAGAATGATCGGTTTTAAATAGCCAATTGTTCCCGGCACGTCAATCAGTTCGCTAAAATATACGCCTGCTTTTTTGGTAAGCCTTAATGCCGAACTTAACTGCTCAACGGTTTGATTATATATAGATGTTTGGCTAAGCGTGTGTTTTACCCGGTTGATATGGTGCCAGGCAAAGAACAGTTTCAGCGAGTTGAATAGCAGCCCGGCCATGTAGATGACAGCGATGTAGGGCAGATACAGTTCAAGCGCGTATTGATACTGGCGGTACGATTGCGCTGAAATGTCCAGGTATTTTGGCAGGTAGGGTATAGTACCACCTGCCGGAGCAGCTGCCTGCCAGTTAACCTGAGCTGCTTCGTTAACCAGTGTAACCACAAACCAGCCCGCCATAAGCAGTAGCGCACCAAAGCTCAGGTTATGTTTACTTGCAGATTTTAACCCCGGCAGCAGGGCCAGCGAAAACTGATGCACCAGGTAAATGAGCAAGCCTTGCCATAAGGAGTGTATAACGGTTACACCTAAAATCTGACTGATATTTTGAACAATGTTTTCCATCGTGACTTATTGTTTATTTTCAAACTGATCGAGATATTTTTTGATAGCGTCAATCTCCTCTTTAGAGGTTTTGTGCTGGCCAAGGGCCTGCATCACTAAATCAGACGCAGAACCGCTGTAAACCGTTGCAATAAATTTATCCAAAGCGGTTTTTTGTGCCTGTTGCCGGGTAATCGCGGCTTTATAAAGGTGTGTTTTTGATGATGTGTCGCGCGATACCAAACCCTTTTCGTGCATAATCTGCATTAGCTTAAGGGTGGTAGTATAGCCTGCATCCTTATTTTTTGAAAGCTCATCGTGCACATCGCGAACGGTACATTCGCCTTTTGTCCACATTACCTGTAAAATTTCCAGTTCGCTTTCGGTTGGTTTTATATCACTCATTTTTTATCTACGATTTTATTCGTACAAATATCTACGATGATTTTCGTAAATGCAAGTATTTGAGAAAAAATTATAAAAAAAGCAAATTATTTCAGCGCGTCGTACTTTAACCCGTTGGATGGGTCCGTCTGCATCAGCAGGTTATAGGCGGAAGTACGCTCCTGTTGAGGGGCTTTGCTGTAGATAGATACGAATTCGTTACTCTTGGTTGTATAAAACACCACGGGTAGCATAGAGCCTAACCGCTTACGGTCAACGGAGGCGAGTGTAGGCAGCAGCGCATTAATGTTTTGCCTGCCCTTTACCACATTGTCCGCCATCAGGTCGAGTCCGTTCCGATGGTAATCATACATAAAGTTACGCAAGTTAACATACAAACGGCTGTTCAGGTTTTCAGAAAGCCAATAGCGGTTCAGGTTACTGTCAAACGCCTTCCATCCCCTAAAGGATGCCGTTTGCGCATTCACTACTATATTTTGTGCCGCTGCAAAAAACGGTGTTCCGCCCAGCCGTGAAAAACTATCGTAATCCATTCCCACAATAATGTAGGCGTAAAAAGCCATAACCGCGCTCAGGTTGCCCTGGAAGTTTTGATCGGTATAATCAATGGTTTGCCCCTCGGTATAGCTAAAGTCAAACTCCCGGTCGTTAATGTTAAGCAGCGTGGTAGTATATGCTGAATTATACACCGGCCGCGAAGCCTGCACCTGTAATTCGCCGCTGAAGTTACTGGCACCATCCCATGCGGTAACATTCAGGGTGAAGGTACAATCAATGCGCTCCTGTGGTAATATCGCGTCGGGCGTCCATTTGCGGCCGTTCAAAAAATCGCGCATGGCAGTTTCCAGTACGTCAAAAATGCGTTTGTTGGTAACCTGTATGGTAGGGGTAAGCACCTGTACGCGCGCGTTTAAATCCTGGGCACGGACTATAAGGCTCAGGCATAACAATAGTAATATGTACAGGTATCGCTTCATTAATGGCTTAACAGTTCAATCAGTTTATCACTGATGTCAGCGGCCACTTCAATCTTGCTTTTTAATTCAAAAACACTTTTATTGAGTTGCCTGTCAATCATGGTTATCTTATTCGTATCGCCTTTAAAACCTGCGCCGCTGTCATTTAGAGAGTTCAGGATAATGAGGTCGAGGTTTTTCTTATTCAATTTATCAACGGCATACTGTTCCTCATTCTCCGTTTCGAGGGCGAAGCCAATTAGTATTTGATTTGTACGTTTTAATTCGCCGAGGGTTTTTAATATGTCGGTAGTTTTTTTAAGGCCGATATTCAAAGAGGCATCCTGCTTCTTTATTTTCTGCGAGGCCACTTCAACCGGCGTATAATCAGCCACAGCAGCGCTCATTACACAGGCGTCAGTATCCTGAAACGCCGTAAGGCAGGCGTTCAACATCTCGTTAGCCGAGGTAACATCTATCCTGGTAATATTGGGGCTTGTAGCTTTTTGCGCCGTAGGTCCCGCTATCAATGTAACCTGCGCGCCCAGGGCGGCAAGCCGGTCAGCAATGGCAAAGCCCATTTTACCGGATGAATGATTACCAATAAAACGCACCGGGTCAATCGCCTCATAAGTAGGCCCGGCAGTTACCAGTATCTTTTTACCGGTAAGCGGTAAAGTTTTGCCTAACTCTCTTTGCAGTAGTTCAACTATTTCTTCCGGCTCAGCCATGCGGCCTTCCCCGTATAGTCCGCTGGCCAGCTCGCCCGTGCCTGCGGGTATCAGTATATTTCCGTAACTTTTTAAGGTGTTTAAGTTATTAAGCGTAGCCGGGTGTTTAAACATATCCAGATCCATAGCCGGGGCAAAATAAACCGGGCATTTGGCTGATAGGTATACCGCCATCAGCAAATTATCGCAAAGCCCGTTTGCCATTTTAGCCAGGGTGTTAGCCGTTGCGGGTGCTATCAGCATTATATCTGCCCAAAGCCCGAGGTTTACGTGATTGTCCCACTCGCCGCTGTCGGCATCAAAGTATTTAATGTGTACCGGGTTTTTTGATAGTGTAGAAAGGGTAAGCGGCGTAATAAAATTTGCTGCATCAGGCGTAATTACTACCTGTACATTGGCTCCGGCTTTAACCAGCAGGCGTACCAGCAGGGCCGATTTGTAAGCGGCAATGCTGCCACATACGCCAACAATAATGTTTTTATCTTTAAGCATGTACTTGTAACCTGTTCTGCATAAATATATATACGGGCAGAACGGTATGCTGCAAAGATAGTTTATATAAAAAAAAATCCCCCTTTTTGTAAGGGGGATCTCCATATTATAATTCTTTAGCTTCCTTAGCCGGGTTACGATAGTAAATTTTATCATCTAAAAACTCCTGAACGGCTACCAATGTTGGTTTTGGCAGTTTTTCGTAGTGTTTAGATATCTCTATCTGTTCGCGGTTCTCAAATACTTCTTCCAGGTTATCATTTGCAGAGGCAAACTCTGATAGTTTTTGGTGAAGCTCCTCTTTTATATTGTTTGATATCTGGTTGGCACGTTTGCCCATAACCACTAATGATTCATAGATATTGTCTGTCCCCTTGTCAAGCTCACGCAGGTCGCGGGTAACGGTGCTGCTTGCCACAGCTGATTTATTGTTAACGGTACTCATATCTTTATTAATTTGTTAATTCCGGGTTTTTATCTTTTATTGATGGTGGCTGCGCCGTAGCTGTATCTTTCTCGGCAACTTTTTTAGCCAGTTTCGGGTTAAGCGAAGCTTGCGCAACAATTCGTTTAGCGCGGGCAATACCGGCTTCGCTATCCTTAATATATTCTTTGGCGTCTCTAACCAGTTTACTGTCCGGATGTTTCTCTATAAATTCATCCGCGTATTTTATGGCATCGGCGTAGCGCTCTTCCTGTTTAAATTCAGTACTCTTATCAGCATATATATACTGTGCCCTGATGGTTAAAAACTCCAGTTCTTCCCCGTACTTGGTGTCCGGATAATCGCGCAGTGTATTATTAAAGGCGATAACCGCGGCCTGGTAGTCACCTATGGTAAGGTACAGCTTGGCATTCTCGTAGGCTTTTTGCTCCAGTTTATCGCGCAGGTTCTGTATAAGTTTACCGGCTTCAGCCACACGGTCACTTCTGGGGTATAAGTTGATAAACAATTGCAGCGCTTCAATAGCTTTAGTGGTATTGTCCTGATCGAGCGAGTATATCGGCGAATCCAGGTAATAACAATAGGCCGACATAAAGCGGCATTCTTCAGCCCTGTTGCTTGACGGGTATGTATCGGCAAATGTTTTAAAATGATAACGTGCCGATGTATAGTCTCTTAGTTTATAGTTGGTGTAAGCGTAATAGTAAAATAAATCCTCGGCTTCTGATCGTCCGCGGTAGCGTTGTACCAGGTCATCAAACAGCTCAAGCGCGCGGCCATAATTCTTTTCGTTATAGTAACGTAGGGCCTCTTTGTATTTTTTAGCATTATCGTTACTGGCTTTCAGCTTCTCGAACTTGCTTTTACAACTGCCCAAAGCAAGCGCTAAAACTGCCACAAAGCCACACAGTAACAATAGTTGTTTTTTAAACATTCTGCAAAGATAGTTAATATTATAAATCAGTCAATTATTTTATTCGGCGTGTAAATATAAGCCGGGCTTGTTTAAGTACTGTTATTACAGCAGGGCTTTAACATTTTTTAACCAATTTTATTGTTCACAATGGATGCGCTTTTATAGTTACATAATATATATGTATATAACATATGCTATGGTGTCACATTATATATAGTGTATACGGTAGCGTATAGTGTTCTGTAGCAGGGAGAGGTTATACAAATGTTGTTTTGATAATGTTTGCCCAGCTGTTAAAATTTTTCTCACTGAAGTACAGTGTGTTTAAACGTATAAAGGTAGAAATAGTGGCTTAGGATTTGGTGGGGCAGAAAAAAGGCGTACCTTTGCAGCCGCTTTGATAGATAAAGCGAGTGTTATTTGAAGGTTAGGCGAAGGTAAAGCGGGGAGATTGAAGGAGCGGCTTGAAAGAGCGGTCCGGAGACGAGGAGAAGCAGAAAAAAGCGTTAAGATTTTTCTTGCAGGAGTGAAACAGGAGTTGTACCTTTGCGACCCGCAACGGCGGGGGTTTGGAAGTCCGAAAGGGCGGAAGAGCAGTTGTTTTGACGGTCTGAGATCAGGATAAAAAAATAAAAATTTTTATTTTGGAAAAGCGAAAAGGATTTCTACCTTTGCAGACCCAAAACGAGGGAAACTTCGGAAGCGAATTCTGAAGGAAAAAAAAGTTGAAAAGTTAGCTTACCGCAACGGTAAGTAAAACATAAAGCCGGAGTGAGATACCGAGGCGATAAAGTTCTTTAAGGAAAAGATAATCATGTAGCGTAGCGGGCTACTTTGAGAAGGGGAAAGCAGAAAGGGAAAAGGCGAAAGCTTTTGACCGGAAGGCAGAAACCAAAACAGCAAAGTAGTACTGTCAATGAAAACAACTCCGTTCTGAGTTGAAAGAGAACCAATAAAGTTTTCAGGGGGATACTGTAAAAGATACAAATATTTACAGATTCTATTGATTGAGTTAATAGGGTCAGGTAAAACAAACAAAACATTATACAATGGAGAGTTTGATCCTGGCTCAGGATGAACGCTAGCGGCAGGCCTAATACATGCAAGTCGGACGGGATTCGGGAGCTTGCTCCCGATGAGAGTGGCG